>DATJOR010000373.1:0-3738 GCA_035506875.1 Mycobacterium sp. | reverse complement strand
GACGCGTGCCGAACCCGTCTGCTCGCGGATGACGGCCAGCGCCCGGTCGAGCTCGGCGTCGTAGCGGGCGAGGTCGGTGGTGAAGTGCGGGGTTTGGCCGGTCCGCCACGACCGCCCACATTTGTGCAAGTCGAGCGCGTAGAACGCGAAGCCGCGGTCCGTGAAGTGGTCAGCCAGCTCGGTGTGGAAGAAGTAGTCGGTGTATCCGTGCACGGCCAGGACGGCGTGGCCGGCCTTGGTGGCGTCGGCTGTCTCGCCACCACGTAACAGTGTCGCGACGACGTCGCCCTCGCCGTCGGGATCCTCACCCAGCGGGATGGTGAGTTGCCAGAAGCCGGGTAGCACGTCGGGCTGCCAGCCAGTCACGTTCGCCAGCTTAAAGCGTCGAAGGTCCTGCCGAGTCTGGCGCGCTGGTCAGCGATAGCCTGGCGAGGTGTCAGGTACGGCAAAAGCCGACGCCGTGTTGATCGGGGCCGGGATCATGAGCGCCACCCTGGGGGCGCTGCTGCGGCGGCTGGAACCCGACTGGTCGATCACCCTGGTCGAGCGTCTCGACGCTGCCGGCGCCGAGAGCAGCGGCGCCTGGAACAACGCCGGCACCGGGCATTCCGGGCTCTGCGAGCTGTTTTACACACCGCAGCAGCCGGGCGGCTCGATCGACGTCAGCAAAGCGGTGCGCGTCAACGAGCAATTTCAGGTCACCCGCCAGTTCTGGTCCTACGCGGCGTGCAACGGCATGCTCTCCGACGTGCGCGGCTTCCTCAGCCCGGTTCCCCATGTGAGCTTCGTGCAGGGCGCAGAGCGCGTCGACTATCTGCGCCGCCGACGGCAGGCGCTGGCGGGTAATCCGCTGTTCGCCCGCACCGAATGGATCGACGATGCCGACGAATTCGCTCGCAGGCTGCCGTTGATGGCCGCCAAGCGCGACTTCGCTGGATCTTCGGCACCCCTGGCGCTCGATTGGGCCGCCGACGGCACCGACGTGGACTTCGGTGCTCTGTGCCGACAGCTCATCGGCTACGGCGTGCGCAACGGGACGACCGCGTTGTTCGGTAACGAGGTGCGCAACCTGTCTCGCCAGCGCGACGGCAGCTGGACACTGACGGTCCGCAATCGCCGCACCGCTGAAAACCGAAAGCTGAACGCAAAATTCGTCTTCGTCGGCGCCGGCGGACAGGCGCTGCGGCTCCTGCAGAAGTCCGGCATCCCCGAAGTCAAGGGATTCGGTGGCTTTCCGATCGCCGGAAAGTTCTTGCGCAGTGGCAATCCCGCGATCGCCGCTGAGCACCGGGCCAAGGTTTACGGCCTACCGGCGGTCGGCGCGCCGGCGATGACAGCGGCGCATCTGGATGCGCGGATCGTCAACGGCAAACAGTGGCTGCTGTTCGGCCCGTTCGCCGGTTGGTCGCCGAAGTTCCTCAAACACGGCCATGTCAGCGATCTGCCACGGTCTGTCACGCCGGGCAACGTGGCGACCATGATCGGCGTCGGAGTCACGCAGATGCAACTGCTCAACTACCTGATCGGCCAGCTGCTGCTGACGCAGCCCGCGCGCGTCGGCGCCTTGCGCGAATTCGTGCCCAGCGCTGAGGGTTCCGACTGGGAGCTGACGATGGCCGGTCAACGCGTACAAGTGATCCGGCCCGCCAAACGCGGAGGTGGGACGCTGGAATTCGACACCACGGTGCTGGGCGCCGCCGACGGCAGCATCGTCGGCCTGCTGGGAGCATCGCCGGGGGCGTCGATCGCGGTCTCGGCGATGCTCGGTGTGTTGCGGCGCTGCTTTCCCGACCGGTATCAGGCGTGGCTGCCTACCCTGAAAGACATGGTGCCGTCGTTGGGAGCTGCCCTCTCCGATGAGCCGGCGCTGTTCGAAGAGGTGTCGTCGTGGACCGCCAAGGCGTTGGGGCTGCAGCCCGATTGCCCGCCTCCTCCTCAGGCCGCGTCGCGGCAAGCATCGTCGCCGGGCGCGGCGGGCGCACCATGACGGCGACTTTGCACCGCGCGTGGGCCAAAGACCTTGACGTGCCTTCGCTTTACGCGCTGCTCAAATTGCGAGTAGAGGTGTTCGTCGTGGAGCAAGCCCGCCCGTATCCGGAGTTGGACGGGCGCGATCTGCTCGCTGAAACCCGGCACTTCTGGCTGGAAGCTTCCGACGGCGAAGTGATCTGCACGCTGCGGCTGATGGAGGAGCACGCGGGCGGGCAGAAGGCATTCCGTCTCGGCCGGCTGTGCACCGAACGCAGCGCGCGCGGCCAGGGGCACACCACCCGGCTGTTGCGCGCCGCGCTCGCCGAGGTGGGCGACTATCCCTGCCGGATCGATGCGCAGATCTACCTGACGGACATGTACGCACAGCACGGATTCATCCGCGACGGCGACGATTTCGTCGACGACGGCGTTCCGCACGTTCCGATGCTCAAGCCAGCCACACGTACGGCTAGGCAGTGACGACGCCGGAGAGCCCTTACCTGGCCGGCTTGCGGCTGGCCGGCAGGAAGGTTGTCCTGGTCGGCGGCGGCAACGTCGCTCAGCGCCGACTGCCGCTGCTCATCGCCAGCGGCGCGGACGTGCACGTCATCGCGCGTTCCGCGACTCCCGCTGTCGAGGCGACGGCGACGGCGAGCCGAATTACCTTGTCACTGCGCGAGTATCGCGACGGCGACCTGGCGGGCGCCTGGTATGCGATCGCGGCCACCGACGATGCGCAGGTGAACGCCGCGGTGGTCGCCGAGGCCGACCGGCACCGAATCTTCTGCGTCCGCGCCGACATTGCGGTCGAGGGCAGCGCGGTGACACCGGCGTCTTTCGAATACGCGGGACTGTCGGTGGGAGTCCTGGCCGGAGGTGAGCACCGTCGTTCGGCGGCGATCCGCTCGGCGATCCGCGAGGCGCTGCAGCGGGGCGCAATCACCGAAGGCTCTGTGACCGACGACGTCGTCCGCGGTGGGGTGGCGCTGATCGGTGGGGGACCGGGGGATCCGGAACTGATCACGGTTCGTGGCCGGCGGCTGCTCGCCCAGGCCGACGTCGTCGTCGCCGATCGGCTGGCGCCACCGGAGCTGCTCGCGGAGCTGCCCCCGCATGTCGAGGTGATCGACGCCGCCAAGATTCCCTACGGGCGCGCGATGGCCCAGGACGCGATCAACGACGTCATGATCGACCGGGCCCGGGCGGGCCGGTTTGTGGTGCGCCTCAAAGGGGGCGATCCATTCGTGTTCGCCCGCGGATATGAGGAAGTACTGGCGTGCGTCGAGGCGGGCATTCCGGTGACGGTTGTGCCGGGTGTGACGAGTGCCATAGCGGTTCCCGCGTCGGCCGGTGTCCCGGTCACCCATCGGGGTCTTAATCATGAGTTCGTAGTGGTCAGCGGCCACCTTGCGCCAGCGCACCCCGAATCGTTAGTGAATTGGGACGCAATAGCAGCGATGTCCGGCACCATCGTTTTGCTGATGGCGGTCGAGCGCATCGAACTTTTCGCCGACGTCCTGCTGAAAGGCGGCCGACCTGCGGAAACGCCGGTGGTGGTGGTTCAGCAGGGAACGACGTCCGCAGAACACACGTTGCGGGCTACCCTCGCTGATGTAGCGGAAAAGGTCCGATCGGAGGGAATTCGACCCCCCGCGATCATCGTGATCGGTACCGTAGCGGCATTCGGCGCTTAAAAGATTTCTAAGATTACTGTAGGGTAAGTTCTTATGACGGCTCTCAACGACGCAGAGCGGGCTGTCCGAGAAT
>DATJOR010000372.1:0-18405 GCA_035506875.1 Mycobacterium sp. | reverse complement strand
AGACACCGCCACCAGCCAGCCCGGGTCGTGGCCGCGGGCCGCCCGAAACGCCAGCGCTGCCAGTAACACCACCATGACGACGGCGATGAGCCGGCTCATCGGCCGGGAGCCGGTGACAGCGCGTCGGTAGTAGCCGGCGATCGAACTCAGCACGGGTTCGGGCAGGTCGGCGTTGCGACGCCGGTCGGCGAGAACCTGCGCGTCGAACATCAGATCCATCCACAACACAGCGAACAGAAACCCGCTGCATGCGGTGAGTAACGAGGTCGCGACATTCATCGTTCGATTGTTTCCCAGTGGGCGGCCGCGCGGACGAGGGTGGAACAAGTTCTAATTCTTTGCCCGGCTGCGGTAGCGTGGCGCGTCATGGGACGCGTGGACGGAAAAGTTGCAGTGATCAGCGGCGGCGCTCGGGGGATGGGTGCTGCGCATGCCCGAATGCTGGTCGCCGAGGGCGCCAAGGTGGTGATCGGCGACATCCTCGACGACGAAGGCAAAGCGCTGGCCGACGAGATCGGTGAGGCCGCGCGCTACGTCCATCTCGATGTCACCCAGCCCGACGAGTGGGAAGCCGCGGTATCCACCGCCGTCAACGACTTCGGGAGGCTCAACGTACTGGTGAACAACGCCGGCATCGTGGCGCTGGGCCAGCTCGGCCAGTTCGATCTGGCCAAGTGGCACAAAGTCATCGACGTCAACCTCAACGGCACATTCCACGGCATCCAGGCCGCGGTCGAGCCGATGAAAGCCGCAGGCGGAGGCTCGATCATAAACGTGTCGTCCATCGAAGGCCTGCGGGGCGCGGTGATGGTGCACCCGTACGTCGCCTCTAAGTGGGCGGTCCGTGGCCTGACGAAATCGGCTGCGCTGGAACTGGGTTCGCACAACATCCGGGTCAACTCGATCCACCCGGGCTTCATCCGCACCCCGATGACCAAACATTTCCCCGACGACATGGTCACCGTCCCGATCGGCCGCCCAGGTGTCTCGGACGAGGTCGCTACCTTCGTGGTGTTCTTGGCCAGCGACGAATCCTCTTACGCCACCGGCGCGGAATTCGTGATGGACGGCGGCCTGGTCAACGACGTGCCGCACCGGATGTAGCCGCTAGCGGCACTTCTCGATGACGGTCTCGGCGAACCGCTCGATCGACGCGCGGTAGCCGTCTTCGGCACCGATCCACGGGGCACACATCACCGCCGTGATGCCGAGATCCTCGGCGCGTCGGTACAGGTCAACTGAGGGCATCTCGATCAGCGCCAGCATGATCTCGAACGGCTCACCGTCTCGCCCGTACTCGCGCCGCAACTCCGTCAGCTTCTGCACATATCGGACCGCGTCGTCCCAGGCATAGGCGGTTCCGACCCATCCATCGCACAACCGGGCGGCCCGCCGCAGCGCCACCTCCGATTCGCCGCCGCACAGAATCGGCACCGGCGTCGTCGGGTGCGGCTCGAGCATCAACTCCGGCACCTGGTAATACCGCCCGCTCCACGACACCCAACCGCCCTGCCAAAGGGCACGCAGGGCCGGGATCATTTCGTCGAGGCGCTTTCCGCGGTTGCCGAAATTCTGCCCCAGCAGTTCGAATTCCTCGCGCATCCAGCCGGCGCCGACGGCCAGCGACACTCGGCCCTGCGAGATGACCGACGCGGTCGCGACCTGTTTGGCGACTTCCACCAGGGGACGGGCGGGGGCAACGTAGATCGCGTTGGAGAAGCGCAGCCGTTGGGTGATCGACGACATCGCGCCGATCATGATCCACGAGTCAGGCCAGGCCGTGTCGGGTGACCACATCGGCACGCCGGTCGGCGACGGGTACGGCGAGGTCAAATGGCGCGGATAAATCATGTGATCAGCGCAGATCACCCCGTCATAGCCGGCTTCGTCCAGCATGCGCGCGACCGCCAGCGCGTCCGCCGATTCCATAAACGGTGTGCCAGACCAAAACTGCATCACGAGTACTTTAGGTTCCTTTTCGAAATCCCGGGCGCAACCAACGAGGACGCGCTAGGAACAGGATGGTGGATTTCGAACTCGACGCAGCGCAGAACGCCTGGTTGGCGGAGGTGCGTGATTTTTTGCAGGCGAGCGTCACGCCGGCGCTGCGCTCGGAGCTGGCCGAACACGGTCAAGAGTTTCCCGACGGGGAAGTCGCGGCATTCCGGCGCAGGATCGGCGAGCGGGGCTGGTTCGGGCTGAACTGGCCGGCCGAGTACGGGGGTCTGGGACTGGGAGCCGTCTATCAGCACCTGCTGATGCGCGAGTTCGAGTATTGGGGTGTTCCGGGTCCGGACCTCACGGTCACGTCGGTCGCGCCGATGATCATGCGGCACGGCACCGAACAGAACAAGCTCGAATTCCTTCCGCCGATCGCGCGCGGCGAGCTGATCTGCGCGGTCGGCTACTCCGAACCCGACGCGGGCACCGACCTGGCGAGTTTGCGCACCCGCGCGGTGCAAGACGGCGATGAGTGGGTGATCACCGGATCCAAGATCTGGAACAGCGTCGCAAACCGCGCGACGCATGAATGGCTCTGTGTACGAACCGATCCCAATGCGCCGCGACACCGTGGCATTTCGGTGATCATGGTTCCGACCAATCTGCCCGGCATCGACATCCGCCCGCTGTACGCGTGGTCGGGATATCGCACCAACGAGGTGTTCTTCGACGAGGTCCGAGTGCCCGTCGGCAACCTGATCGGTGAGGTGAATCGTGGCTGGACGTACATCACCGGCGCGCTGGACCTTGAGCGGGGCGCGTTGACCAATGCGGGAGACCTGCGCCGCGCACTCGACGAGTTGACCGAGTTGGCCCGCCGGCCGCGACGGGACGGCTCGGTGCCATTGCACATCGGCGGCTTTCGCCGCCGTCTCGCTCAGGCCGAAGCAGACGTCGAGGTGGCCATGTTGATGGGGTACCAGGCAGCCTCGTTGCTGGACAGCGGAGTGATCCCCACCGTCGAGGTCAGCGTCGAGAAAGTCTTCAGCAGCGAATTACGCCAGCGGATCGCGGATTTGGCCATCGATCTGCTTGGCCCCGACGGCCTGCTGGCCTACCGCAGCCCCGGCGCGCCCGAAGACGGGAAATTCGAGCGGCTGTACCGGGTGTCGCCGCTGATGCGGTTCGGCGGCGGCACCAACGAGGTGCTGCGCGACGTGATCGCGCAGCGTGGCCACGACATGCCTTCTTACGGACGCTGATGAAGCTGCTACCGGATCAGGACGAGCGAGACCTGGCGTCGATGTTGTCGGCGCTGTTTGCCGCCGAGTGCCCGATAAGCCTGGTCCGCGAACTCCGCGACGCCGAACCACGGTCGATGCCCGCCCGGTTGTGGAAGTCGTTGGCGGACGCCGGCGTGTTCGGCCTGTTGCTTCCGCAGGAATACGGCGGTGCTGGCGGCGCGCTGTCCGATCTCGGCGTCTTCTGCGTTGAGGCGGGCCGCGGCCTGTGCCCGACAATCGTGCACGGCACCTTGCAGGCCGCTCTGGGCATCCACCTACTCGGCGGACCCGATCAGCACGCGGTATGGCTGCCGTCACTGGCGGACGGAAGCATCAGTGCCACAACGTGTTTGTGGGATGCCCGCAACGCCGCGGTGACCGCGCCGACGCTCCGTGCACGGTCGGAGGATTGGGGCGGCTGGCGGCTCAGCGGCGCGGTCGATTTCGTCGCGGACGCCGACCTGGCCGACCATCTCGTGGTCTGCGCCGCCGCGGAGGGGGAGCGGGTCATGGCCTTCGTCGTGGCGCTGGCCTCAGCGGGTCTGTGGATCGAGCCACTGCAACTGATGGGCGGGCACCGCGCCTTCCGTATCGCGTTCGACGATGTCGAGGTGTCTGATCCGAACGCGGTGTTGGCCGGGCCCGACGGTGGGGGATTAGCCGAGCACGACCTGCGTCGGGTGGCCAACGCCGCGGTGGCGTTGCTGTCGCTGGACTTGGTCGGTGTCGGCGAGGCGGTGCTGCAGCGCACTGTGGACTACACGCTGGCGCGCCGACAGTTCGACCGGCCGATTGCGTCGTTTCAGGCCGCGCAGCATCTGGTGGCGAATATGCATATCGCGCTGGCCGCAGCACGACTGACCGCGTACTCGGCAGTGTTCTGGATCCAACGGGGCCGCATCGGAACTCGGGAGACCGCGATCGCCCGGATGCATGCCGCCAGTGCGGCAAAGTCGATCACGCTCGACGCGCACCAACTGCATGGCGGCATGGGTTATGTGGTCGAGACCGACCTGCACCTGTTTTCCGAGCGGGCTCGGGTGCTGTCCACGCTGGGCGGCGGCGCGGACGTGGCCGCGACATGGCTAGAGGAGACATGAGCGAGCCGCGACGACGACGATGCAGTGGGGGCACCGCCCCGCCGCGTAGCGGCGAGGGAGACGAAGCGATGAGGAGGAGCGGCGCACACGAGCAGAGCCTGATCGACGCCGAATCAGCCTCGCGAGTGGGCACCGTCGCCGCAACAGCGACCGGCGAAGTCAATCGGCGGGACTGGCAACGCTGGGCCGCTGCGGTCGGTGACCACAATCCACTGTGGTTCGACACCGAATACGCTCGCGCCCAAGGCTATCGGGACATCATCTGCCCGCCGCTTTTCCTGCAGTACGCCGTGTTGGGGGTCACCGAACTGGACGGGCTACGGCCGGACGGCTCGTCCGGAGCGGTGTCCGGCAGCCTTGCCTTTCCTCGTGCGCCGCGACGCATGGCCGGCGGGGAGAGCACAAAATTCTTCCGGCCCGCCTATCACCGCGACGAAATCGAGATGGTGCGCACGATCAAGTCGATCGTCGAAAAGCAGGGCCGCTCTGGCCGGTTCGTTCTGGTGACCTGGCAAACGGTGTACCGCAATCAGCGAGGCGAATTGGTCTCCGAGGCAACGACATCGATGATCGCCCGACCGTGAGGATACAGATGAGTGACGGGCAGGTGTTCTACGAGGACGTCCAGACCGGCGACCCGTTGCCGACGCTCGCGGTGACGGTCGACGAACGACAGCTGTTCTTCTTCAGCGCCGCGACATACAACGGTCACCGCATCCACTACGACAAAGACTGGGCCCGCGACGTTGAGGGCTACGACAACGTCATCGTGCAGGGCCCCTTGCAAGCCGCACTGCTGGCCCGCGCGATCACCGACTGGGTCGGTGGCCGCGGCCGGCTGGTCGAGTACGCCGTGCAGAACAGGGCGGTTGCGTTTGCCGGCGAAGAACTCACTTTCGCTGGTGTGGTGACCGGAAAGCGGTTGGCCGACAACACCGGGCTGGTCGATCTGGATATCACCGGGCGCCGAGGTGAGACAGTGCTGATGCCGGGGACCGCGACGGTCGCGCTGCCACGCCGGGGAGACCACCTGTGACGGGGCTACGGGGTGAGGCCGCCATCATCGGTATTGCCGAGCTTCCCGCCGAGCGCAAGCAGACCCGGCCACCGTCGTTCACCCTGGACCAGTACGCGCTGCTGGCGAAGATGGTCATCGAGGACGCCGGTGTCGACGCCACGACGGTCAACGGACTGATCTGCCACGGCTTGGCCGAATCCGACATGTTCGCCCCCGCGACGTTGTCCGAATACCTGGGCCTGCCAGTCGATTTCGGGGAGCGGGTCGACCTTGGCGGCGCTACCTCCGCCGGAATGGTGTGGCGGGCCGCGGTCGCTGTCGAACTCGGGTTGTGCGACGCGGTATTGGCAGTCGTACCCGGCTCCGCGGTGTTGCCGACGTCGGTACGTCGACCGTCCCCGCCGCCGCGGTGGCATGGTGCGTCGAGCAACAAGTACGGCTCGCCGCAGGCCGAATTCGAGATCCCCTACGGCAACGTCGGCCAGAACGCGCCGTACGCGCAAATCGCTCAGCGGTATGCCGCCGTCTTTGGCTATGATCCAACAGCTCTGGCGAAGATCGCGGTGGATCAGCGCACGAATGCGTGTGCACATCCGGGTGCGGTGTTCCATGGCACACCGATCACCGTCGATGATGTGCTGGGCAGCCCGATGATCGCCGATCCGATCCACATGCTCGAGACGGTCATGCGGGTCCAGGGCGGTGCGGGCGTTCTCGTCGCCAACGCGGAGGTGGCGCGCCGCGCCCGACATCGGCCGGTGTGGATCACGGGATTCGGTGAGCACATCGCGTTCAAGACGGCGACATATGCCGAGGACCTGATGACGACGCCGATCTCCCGTGCCGCCGAGAAGGCCTTCGCGATGGCCGGACTCGCCCCATCCGCTGTCGATGTCGCGTCGCTCTACGATTGCTACACGATCACCGTCCTGATGACGCTGGAGAACGCGGGATTCTGCGGCAAAGGCGAAGGCATGACCTGGGTTAACCAACATGACCTCACCTTCGCCGGCGATTTCCCGCTCAACACCGCAGGCGGGCAACTGTCGTTCGGGCAGGCGGGCATGGCGGGCGGCATGCATCATGTCGTCGACGCCGCACGTCAGGTGATGGGCCGGGCCGGCCAGGCCCAGGTGACCGATTGCCATCGGGCGTTCGTCAGCGGTACCGGCGGCATCATGAGTGAGCAGGTCGCACTCGTTCTGGGCGGTGATTGAAAATGACCGAGCCGCGACCTCTTCCCGAGGCCACACCGGTCTCGCAGCCGTTCTGGCAGGCGCTCACCGAACACCGGATCCTGGTGCAGTACTCGCCCTCGCTGGGACGGTATGTGTTCTATCCGCGCACGCTAGCCCCGGGCACCCTGGCCGACGACCTGGAATGGCGTGAAATCGACGGCGCCGGTTCGGTTTACACCTTCACCGTGGCGCAGCGGCCGACCGGCCCGCCGTGGGCGGATGCGGTGCCCCAGATCCTCGCAGTGGTGCAGTGGGACGTCGGGCCCCGCTTCAGCACCGAACTGGTCGACGTGGATCCTTCCGACGTCCGGATCGGCATGCGGGTGAGCCCGGTGTTCTGCGACGTTCCCGAGGCCGGGGTCACCCTGCTGCGGTATCGGCCGGAGCCTCACGATGTTTGAGACCGTCCAGCAGTTGCTGCGGGCGCGCATGTACGACGACACCCCGGCGGTTGCCTGCGGCGAACAAACGTGGACGTGGCGCGAGCATCTCGCGGAAGCGGCAGCTGAGGCATCGGTGTTGGTCGGGCGCGCCCACAACTCGCGTCCGCTGCATGTCGGTGCCCTATTGGGCAATTCGCCGGCCATGCTGCGGTCAATGGCCGCCGCCGCGTTGGGCGGCTATGTGTTGTGCGGCATCAACACCATCCGACGCGGCGCCGGACTGCTGGCCGACATCCGGCGCGCCGACTGTCAACTGCTTCTCGTCGATCCCGATCACCGCTCGCTGCTCGACGGGCTGGATTTAGCCGACGTCGCGGTTCTTGACGTGACTTCGTCGCATTACCTCGACGCGGTCGCGGCCGCACCGCCGCTGGTGCCGCACCGCGAGGTCGGGCCGGCCGATACGTTGATGATGATCTTCACGTCGGGAACCTCCGGCGACCCGAAAGCGGTCCGGTTCGCTCACGTGGCGGCAATCATGTGCGGCGCAAGCTTAATTGCGCAATTCGACGTCACCGCGAGCGACGTGTGCTATTTGTCGATGCCGCTGTTTCATTCCAATGGCGTCGCCGCCGGCTGGGCGGTGGCGATTGGCAGCGGCGCGACGATGGTTCCGGCCCGGTTCTCGCCGTCGCGATTTCTGACGGATATCCGCCGCCACAACGTCACCTACATGAACTACGTCGGCAAGCCGCTGGCCTTGGTGCTGACCACCCCGGAAAGGCCGGACGATGCCGACAACCCGCTGCGGGTGGCGTTCGGCAACGAAGCGACCGATCGCGATATCGCAGAATTCGCGCGGCGATTCGACTGCCGGGTCGTCGACAGTTTCGGATCGAGCGAGTTTGCGGTCATCGTCACCCGCGAAGACGGCACACCGGCCGGCTCCATCGGAAAGGGATATCCGGGCGTCGCGGTGTACCACGCGGAGACTGTCACCGAGTGCGCGCCAGCGGTTTTCGACGACAACGGTATGCTGGCCAACTTCGATGAAGCGGTCGGGGAACTGGTGAACACCCAAGGCGGCGGGGCATTCTCCGGGTATTACAACGACCCGACGGCAACAAACGAGCGGATGCGCCATGGCATGTACTGGTCCGGCGATCTGGCCTACCGGGACGTCGACGGCTGGATTTACCTCGCCGGTCGCACCGCTGATTGGTTGCGGGTGGATGGCGAGAACCTGGCCGCCGCGCCCATCGAGCGAATTCTGCAGCGCTTAGCCCCGGTCAACCAGGTCGCCGTTTACGGGGTGCCCGACCAACACGTCGGCGATCAGGTGATGGCAGCCATCGTCCTCGACCCCAGCCAGTCGCTGACGCCTGAACAATTCGAGAAGTTCCTCGCCGCTCAGCCTGATTTGTCGGCCAAGGCCTGGCCTCGCTTCGTACGCTTCAACGACGGGCTGCCCAAAACGGCGACCAACAAAATCCTGAAACGCGAACTGATTCAGGCGGGTGTGACCGCGGCCGGCGGCGTTTTATGGGAGCGGGCGGACCGCGGCACTAGCTATTCTCCGGTGTAGTCGACCCGCCAATGCTTGACCCCGTTGAGCCATCCCGAGCGCAATCGTTCGGCCTTGGCGTGCGGGGCGAGATTCGGTAAATGGTCGGCGATCGCGTCGAACGGGTCGGTGAAGTCGAAGCCGGGCGGTAGATCCGGAGTCGGCACTGCATGCCCTCCCGTGTGGTCAGCGAGTCGCGGTGATGTATTCCGAGTGCATCATCTGGTCGACCTGGAGGTCGACTTCGGGTGGGGTGCGCCCATATTCGGCCTGCAGTTCCGGATTGGTGCGCACGGGTTCAACCGCCCAGCCGTGCTCGGCGAGCCAGGCAGCCGGTTTAGCTTTCTCGGCGTCGCTGTAGGTCAGCGCCGAGAACTTCACATCACCGGAGAGGTTGAGGCCGGGATAGGTCTGTTCCATCGCGGCAAGCCTGTCGTCGTCGAGGCACGAGCCCAGTGCTCCGATCCCGAGTCGGCTGCCCGGCGCGGACAAGTCGTTGATACGAGTGAACAGGGTGTCCTGCGCGTCGCCGGTCAAGTAGGGCAGTATGCCTTCCACCGACCAGGCGGTGGGGCGCCGCGGGTCAAATCCGCTCGCCCGCAGCGGTATTGACCAGTCATCTCGGAGATCCGCCGCGACCTCTATGCGACGGGCTGCGGGCTCGGCACCGTGGTTGGCCAGCACACGTTGCTTGAATTCCAGGACTTTCGGTTGGTCGACCTCGAATACTGTTGTGCCACTGGGCCATTGAAGTCGATACGCTCGGGAGTCGAGCCCGGCCGCGACAATCACTGCCTGGCGGATGCCGCGAGCCGCGGCAGACATGAAGAACTCGTCGAAGAACCGCGTCTGCACCCCGTAGAGCCGCGGGAAGACCGTCGCCCCCTCCGAAGTTCCCGGATCGGCAAGCTGACCAGTCAGATACGGGTCCGCCGAAGCGGTGATGAAATGCTGTGCAAATTCGTCTCGCACCAGCGGCTGCGCACTCACGGCGTGCAGTGCACGCCATCCGGCTACCAGCAGCGCGGTATAGCCGACGCTGCTGACGATGTCCCACTCGTCGTTGTCCGAGCGAACCCACCTGCCATCCGGTGTCATGGTGTCCTTTTTAGCCGAAGGTAAGCGTGGATCGTCGTCTCGTCAGCGGTGGTATGGGTTCGCACCAGGTCTGCCACGGCGTTGACCACATACAGCCCGCGGCCCCGATCGCTGTCGCTGCCGTACGGCCGGCGCCCGGCGAGTGGATCGTCGAGACATCCGTCGCCGCGCGCCTCGCAGACCACGTGGCCGTCGTGTCGCCACAGCGCGAGGCGGCACGTCCCACCCGCATGTAACAGGCTCGCGGTCGCCAGCTCACTGGCGATCAACTGCAGGTCGGCGGTTTGTTCCCGCGCCAAGTCGAACCACCGAGCGTAGGCGCCGGCGAAAGCCCTTGCGCCGCCGAGATCGCCGAGTTTGCGCGCCGTGTACCTGACCGCCGCCGGATCCGTCGACAGCGGCAGGTTGTAGCGGGCCAGCGCCGCTTCGGGGGCGTAGGCCGCGTTGTCGAGTTGCGACGTGCTGCCCTCCCACAGCGCCGGATGGGTGCGATGTGCGTCAGCGATCACCTCGGGATCGAGCTGCGCGACGTGATAGGGGCAGACCACCGCGACGTCTCGGCCGGTGAAAGCGCGGTTGAGCAGCGCCTCGTGTTGCACGCAGGCGGGGTATTCGATGTCAGATCGACTCGGCCACATCGATTCGCCGACGATCCGCACCGGTTGGTCCGCGTGCTTATCGACGAACATGCTCAGCACCTCGCCGAGAATCCGGCTGGGGTTGCGACCCGCCTGGATCATGTCGGTCATGACCACGTTGGGGCGCAGATCGCCCAACCCTTCGGCCAGCAGTGCCAGATTCGCTGCGGGTGACGCGACCAGCACCGCGTAGCCGGCGTTCGCGGCGTCAGAGATGAACGGCAGCAAGACATCGAGATACTCCTGCTGCGTGCGATAGAGAAAGGCGGCGTGACCACTCTGCGCGTACGTCACGTCAGCCGCTCCACGACACCGGGGCGCGGCCCTGCCAACCGCTGCCTTCATGGCACGCTACGCTGAGCCGCCGCAGATGCGGCAAGAACCCGTCAATCACGCCTCAAGCAGCACGGTCACCGGTCCGTCATTGACCAGTTCGACCTGCATGTGAGCGCCGAACGTGCCGGTTTCCACGTCGGCGCCCAGCTGCCGCAACGCTTGCACGAATGCCGCGATCAGCGGCTCGGCGACGGCGCCCGGCGCGGCGGCATTCCATGACGGGCGTCGCCCCTTGGCGGTGTCGGCGTACAAAGTGAACTGGCTGACCACCATGATCGGTGCACCGATGTCGGCCGCAGACTGATCGCCGTCGAGGATTCTTAACTGCCAAAGCTTTTCGGCGAGCCGCTGAGCTTTGCCGTGGTCGTCGTCATGAGTGGCGCCGACGAACGCGAGCAGCCCCTGGCTGTCGGGCCGAATCGATCCCACGACTTGCTGCTCGACTGACACCGTCGCCGATGAGACGCGTTGCACCAGAACCCGCACGGGCCTGATGCTGCCATGCGCTCTTCAGTAGGGTCGTGTTTGTGTCCGTACTGGTCGCATTCTCCGTCACACCGCTGGGCGTGGGCGAAAGCGTCGGTGAGATGGTCGCCGAAGCGGTCGGCGTCGTCCGGGAATCCGGGTTGGCGAACAAGACCGATTCGATGTTCACCGTGGTCGAAGGCGACGACTGGGGTCAGGTGATGGCGGTCGTGCAGCGCGCCGTCGAGGTCGTCAAAGCTCGCTCGCCCCGGGTCAGCGTGGTGATCAAAGCCGACTGGCGGTCGGGTGTCACGAACGCGATGACGGCGAAAACCGACTCGGTCGAGCGTCACTTGGGCGGGCCGCCGACTTAGCCGCCTGCCGCTATTCGGAATGCCTGCTCGGCCGCATCGCCGTGCACCGCGAACACCACCCGCTCAAGCGTGCTCGGCTGGTGCTGGTGCACCGCCTCGACCATCAGCCGCGCCGCCTCGTCGAGCGGAAAACCGCCGACGCCGGTGCCGAAAGCCACCAGAGCCAATGAGCGGCAACCTAACTCGTCGGCGGCGCGCAACGTCGAGCGGGTCGCGCGCGCAATGATGTCGGCCGAGGTCGGTCCGCCCAGCTCCATCGTCGCGGCATGAATCACATAGCGTGCCGGCATCTCGCCGGCCGTGGTCTCGACAGCTTCGCCCAGCCCGATCGGCGCCTTTTCGTTCGACTCACGCTGCACCGCCGGGCCGCCGGCCCGGGCGATCGCCGCGGCCACCCCGCCGCCGTGCCGTAGCTGGGTATTGGCCGCGTTGGTGATCGCGTCGACCTCGAGCTTGGTCACGTCGGCCTGCAGTACCTCCAACTCGATCATCGGTCCATCCTCCTCCACGCCTAGTGTCATAGCGGTGAGCGCACGCGCGGGCATTGTCGTCACCGGAACCGAGGTATTGACCGGCCGGATCGCTGACCGTAACGGACCATGGATCGCCGACCGGCTCCTCGAGTTGGGAGTCGAACTCGCGCACATCACCATTTGCGGGGACCGCGCCTCCGACATCGAGGCGCAGCTGCGCTTCCTCGCCGGCGAGGGCGTGGACCTGATCGTGACCAGCGGCGGCCTGGGCCCGACCGCCGACGATATGACCGTCGCGACCGTGGCGCAATTCTGCGGGCGCGAGCTGATATTGGACGACGAGCTGGAGGCCAAGATCGCGGCGATCTTGAAAAACTTGATGTCGCGTATCGGGGCAGCGGATTTCGAGGCGGTCCGCGCCGCCAACCGCAAGCAGGCGATGGTCCCGGTCGGGGCGGTGGTGATGGACCCGGTGGGAACCGCGCCTGGTGTCGTCGTTCCCGGCACGCCGACGGTCGTTGTGCTGCCCGGGCCGCCCCGCGAACTGCAGCCGATGTGGCGGACCGCCGTGCAGCTGCCCGCCGTCCAGGACGCTATCGCCGGCAGGACCATCTACCGGCAGGACACCGTGCGGATGTTCGGGTTGCCGGAGTCTGGCCTGGCCGAGACCCTGCGCGACGCCGAGCAGCGGCTGCCCGATTTCGGCGCCCTGGAGATCACCACCTGCCTGCGGCGCGGGGAACTCGAGATAGTCACCCGCTACGAGCCCGACGCCGGCGACACGTACACCAAGCTGGTCGCGTTGCTGCGGGACCGACACGGGCAGCACATCTTTTCCGAAGACGGCTCGACGGTGGACGATCAGGTGGCACAGCTGTTGACCGGGCGCCGGATCGCGACGGCGGAGTCGTGCACCGGTGGAATGCTGACGGCACGACTCACCGAACGCAAGGGTTCGTCCGCGTATCTCGCCGGCGGTCTGGTCGCCTACGCCAACGAGGCGAAAACGGAGTTGCTCGGCGTGGATTCGGCGCTCATCGAAGCGCATGGCGCGGTGTCCGAGCCGGTAGCCGAGGCGATGGCCGCGGGTGCGCTGCACCGTTTCCGGGCCGATACTGCGGTGGCGATCACCGGAATCGCCGGGCCGGACGGCGGAACCGAGGAAAAGCCGGTAGGCACGGTGTGCTTCACCGTGGCGCTGGCCGACGGCGAGTCGTCCACTCGAACGCTTCGCCTGCCCGGCAACCGCGCCGACATCCGGGAGCGCTCGACGACCGTGGCCATGCATCTGCTGCGCCGAGCGCTCAGCGACGCTTAACGCGCTTTGTCCACAACCGATTGGCCGACGGAACGTTTTTGTCGGCCTGTTGCCTCACGTCAAGATGCGCGCGAAGGGGGATTCGTTGCCTCACGTAAAGCTCGCCTCGTCGCGGAACAGCGAAAACACGAGGCCTGGCTGGCTGCCACCTACGAGCCACCACCGTTCTAGGCGTAAGCGCTTTCTTTGGTGCCGAACCGAATTCCGGTGGCGTCCTTGCCGATCATCGTCAATAGCGCGACGGCGAGTAATACCGGCACGATCGTCGCTGCCAACGCAAAGGGGTAACCGTGTGCCGCGGCCAGCCGTTCTTGGATAGGCAAGTTGAACGCCGCCAGTAGATTTCCCAGCTGGTAGGTGACCCCGGGGTAGAAACCACGGATCGCATCCGGCGACATCTCGGTCAGATGCGCCGGGATGACACCCCATGCTCCCTGCACGACGAGTTGCATCAGAAACGAGCCGAGGCACAGCATCGCCGCGGTGTGCGAGTAGGCGAACAGCGGCACGATCGGTAGCCCCAACAACGCGCAGAACACGATGGTGTACCGGCGACCGAATCTTTGGGAGAGGCTGCCGAAGGTCAGACCGCCGACAATGGCGCCGATGTTGTAGGCCACCACAATCAGCTTGGCGGTCGCGGGGGACAGCTCGGCGCCACCGTCGTGGGTTGCCGACAAGAAGGTCGGATACACGTCCTGGGTACCGTGGCTCATCCAGTTGAACGCGGCCATCAACAGCACCAGATAGACGAACCGGCGCACGATGGCGGCGTCGCGCAGGACATCGCGAATCCTGGTCTGAGTCAGCCGCATTCGGTCCTGTTCGGCCTCCCACACCTCAGATTCCTTCACCCGGTACCGGATGATCAGGCTGACCAGCGCCGGTATGGCACTGAGTCCGAACAACCAGCGCCACGACAACCCGAGCCGGTCCATCACCAGAAGCGACGCCAGTGTTGCCAGCAGGTAGCCGAATGCGTAGCCCTCTTGGAGCAGGCCGGAGAAGAAGCCGCGTCGCTCGACGGGAACCTTCTCCATGGCCAGCGCAGCGCCCAGGCCCCATTCACCGCCCATCCCGATGCCGTAGAGCAATCGCAGGATCACCAACACGGTGAAATTGGGCGCGAAGGCACACAGGAATCCGACCACGGAATAGAACAACACGTCGACCATCAACGGCAGCCTCCGGCCCACCCGGTCGGCCCACAGCCCGAACAGCAGCGCACCCACCGGCCGCATCAGCAGAGTGGCTGTCGTCAGGAATGCGACCTCGGTTTTGGTGTGGTGGAAAGTCTTTGCGATATCGGCGTAGACCAACACGACGAGGAAGTAGTCGAAGGCGTCCATGGTCCAGCCGAGCAGGGCCGCCATGAACGAGTTGCGCTGATCGGCGGTAAGCCGCGATTTTCCGGGCACCCGCTGTGTTTATCAGCTCTTTTCGATGCTGTCCCACAGCTCGACCATGGAGTGCAAAATCTCCTCGGCGCGGCCCAACCCGGCGAGATGGCTCTCACCGGGCAGGCGGTACAACTCCGCGTCGGGCAGCCTGCTGACGACATGCTGCCCGTGGGCGAACGGGACGATGTGGTCGGCGTCGCCGTGCCACCACCGGACCGGGATCTTCACCTGCTCCAGCCGGAACCCCCAGTCCCTGGCGAAGACGATCACATCGGCGAACGGAGCCGCCAGCTGCTTGCGGCTGCCGTTGAGCAGATCGTCGAGGAACATCGCCTGAATTTCCGGTCGCAGCAGCAGACGGCGATCGGCTTCGGGCGACACTCGTGCGTAGGCATAAAGCGCGGTGGTGGCGACCGGCCGGATCAGCCGGATCAGACCGACCGCCGTCCACCGGATCGGAAATCCCGCCACCCGCAGCAGCGGTGCCACCTGTGTACCGAATGCCATCGCCCCGCCACCGATGGCGTCCGCTCCCACGGTGGGGGCGACGCCGCCGAGCACCCCGACCGCCACGACGCGATCGGGCATGGCCGCCGCGCAGCCGAGGCTGTACGGCCCGCCGCCGGACAGCCCGATGACGGCCATCTTGTCGATGCCCAGGGTGTCCGCCACGGTGCGCAGGTCATCGGCGAATGCGGCGACGGTGTCGTATTGGTAGGGCGTGGACGCGCCGATGCCTGGGCGGTCGATGCCGATCAGGCGGATGTGGTTGTCCTCGGCGTAGACGCGGGCTTCGGTCGGGATCTGCCGGCGTGCACCCGGGGTGCCATGCAGCCAGAAGATCGCGCGTCCCTGCGGGTCGCCGAACTCGGCGAACCCCAGCTGACGGTCGTCGCCGACCGCGATGTTGCCTTCCAGCTTGGGACGGGCAATAGCGATAACCATGACCGCAGTGTTACATAGAGCGCACCAGGCAGTCCTAGGAGTGACGCATGCAGATCATCGATGCCGACGGACACGTCGCCGAAACCCCCTCGCTCGCTATCGAGGCCCTGAAACGCTGGCCGGACCACGTCAAGGCGAGCACCGACGGCAAGGCGCGGTTGGTCATCGAGGGCCGCAACTATCCCGAAGACAGCGGCCCAGGCGCCGGCTGCCCACCCGAGCACGGGATTAGCAAGGCCCCAGACATCAACTGCCGGTCGGTCGAAGGCGTGCTCGGCGACGCCGATCGCGACTACATCAACACCATGGTGCTCTATCCCAGCCTCGGGCTTTGCGCGCCCAGCATCGAGGACCCGGAGGTCGCCGCGGGGTTCGCCCGCCTCTACAACCAGTGGATCGCGGATTTCTGCGCCCCGGGGGCCGGCCGGTTGCGCGGCGTCGCGGTGACTCCGATCGAGCACGGGCAGGCGGCGATCGACGTCATGCGGGAGGCCAAAGATCTCGGGCTGGTGGCCACCCTCGTCCCGCCGGCGCTCAAGAACCGCAACCTCGACCACCCCGATCTCGACCCGTTCTACGCCGCCGCCGTTGAGCTGGAGATGCCGCTCGGCATTCACGGCGCGCCCGGCATTCATCTGCCGAAGATCGGTGTCGACCGCTTCACCAACTACATTCAGGTGCACTGCATCAGCTTTCCGTTCGACCAGATGACGGCGATGACGGCGATGGTGTCCGGCGGCGTTTTCGATCGGCATCCCGGGCTGCGGGTGGCCTTCCTCGAGGCGGGTGTGGGCTGGGTGCCGTTCTTCATCGACCGCTTGCACGAGCATTTCGAGAAGCGTGGTGACTGGATCGAGCGTGGCTGGAAACGCGATCCGCAGGAGTACATCCAGGCGGGCAACATTTTTGTGACCTGCGAGCCGGAGGAGCCGATCCTGCCCGGCGTCATCGACGTGCTCGGCGACGACTTCATCATGTTCGCCAGCGACTACCCGCATTGGGATGGCGAGTGGCCCGAAAGCACCAAGCACCTGCGCACCCGGCCGGACATCAGCGAAGACACCCGCACGAAAATCGGCGGGGGCAACGCGCAGCGCTTTTACGGCCTCAACTGAGGACGATCAGCCTGGCGGTCAACGCGCCTGCCATTGCGGAGGTCGTTTTTCGGCGAAGGCGCGCGGGCCTTCTTTTGCGTCCTGCGTCGCGAAAATACGGTCACTGTGCCGGGTTTCGTTGGCATACGCAGATTGCAGATCAAGCGCCAGGCCCTCGACAGCCGACTGCTTCGTCGCCGACACGGCAAGCGGCGCGTTAGCCGCGATGCGCTCGGCGTACTCATAGGCGTTGTCCATCAACCGGTCCGCCGGCACCACACGGTTGATCAGCCCCATCGCCAGCGCGCGATCCGCGTCCACCATGTCCGCGGTCAACAGCAACTCCATCGCTAACGCGTAGGGCATCTGGCGAGGCAGTCGCACGGTGCTGCCGCCGCCCGCGAACAAACCACGCTTCGGCTCCATCACGGCGAATCGTGCCTCGGGCACGGCGACGCGAATATCGGTGGAGGTCAGCATCTCGAATCCGCCCGCGACGCACACACCGTTGACGGCGGCAATGATCGGTTTATAGATCGGAAACTGGTGCAGGACAGCGTGAATAGCGTCGGTTTTGTTCCAGCCCGTGGGCTGCGGCAAGTCGCCGGTCAGCTCGGGAATGAACTTCTTGAGATCGGCGCCGGTGCAAAAATCGCGACCGACACCGGTGATGACGGCAACCCACGCGTCGGCGTCGTCGCGGAAGCTGGCCCAGGCGTGGGCAAGGTCGCGGAAATGCGCCATGTCGAGCGAGTTACGGGTCTCGGGCCTGTTGATCGTGATCGTGACGATGCGGCCGTCCCGCACGTAGTCGATGCTCACCGCGTCCTTCAAGATTCGCAGTCGCCATCTTTGCAATGATAGTAAATCACCCCGCTCGCCCTCTGGCCAGCGCCTGGTACGTGCCTATTTGGCATTCGTATAGCCCGGAGTGCCAGGCGGGTGGGCGGGCACTATCCTTATGCGGATCGACGCCTTTGTCGCACACCAGTCACAGAATTGAGGGCCCATGGCCGAATTCGATCCACATGAAGGTGAAGCACAAACGATTGTGAATCTCGCTGAGGCGGCGATGCACATGTACCGGGCTGCTATCGATTCACTGCCTTTCCCAGAGGACAAGAAGTTTCAGAAGCGGGCCGAGGTGGTTCTCACCGGCATGCGGAAATTGCGCGCGGCGCTGACGGAGGCGGCGAGCCACAGCAGGCCGAGCCCCACGGTCATGATGGCGCTCAGCGATGTCCGGCGCCGCTACGACGATTTGATGGAGCGTGCCGCAGAAGCTCCCGGAGCAACGCTCGGCCAACAGCTTTACAACGCACGCATCCACGCCAAGTTGACGGCGCATGAGGCCGCCTACGGAGTAGGACTTCCCGCCGATCTGCCGGACACGCTCGAAGCCGGCGGGACTCCGAGCGACAAGGAGACGCCGCTGGTGCAACAGCTCATCGCGGCTATCCGTGCGGTCGCAGGGCTAGAAGACGTCGACTACTCGCCGCCCCCCGTCGAGGATCATGTCAACGGCTGGAACGAGGCACTGGCAACCAACGGCGCCGGCGAAGAGGCCAACGCGGCGGCGCACTAACTCACCGAATGGGGAGGCCCGTCAGCGCCCTGGCGATGACGAGTCGCTGAATCTCGCTGGTGCCTTCAAAGATGGTGAAAATCTTGGCATCCCGGTGCATCCGCTCGACCGGGTAATCCCGGGTGTAGCCGTTGCCGCCGAGGATTTGGATC
>DATJOR010000371.1:0-10421 GCA_035506875.1 Mycobacterium sp. | reverse complement strand
CAGAGCGCCCGGCGCCAGTTCCACGCTGCGTTGCAGTACTCCCGCGGTCGCGGCGTTATGCGAAATCGCTTCCAGCACATGGCTGGACACGTCGCCAGCGGCGGCCAGCCCGACCCACGCATCGCACTGGTCATGGGCGATACGCACCAGGCCGGTGAACCCGGAGCGAGCAGCAGCCAGATCTGCCGGGCGGGTGCGTTCATAGACGGTCAGCCCAAGCGCCCGGCAACAGGTCGCGAAACGGCTCGCGACGTCGTCGTCCACCCGGACCGTGCTCGGCCGGGTGGCGATCATGCCGGTGTCAGCGGTTTCCATGCCTCCGCCTCCCCTTTGAACATAGCGTTGCCTAAGCTAACCTCGGCCGAAGTTAGCATTGCATAACCTGAGTGTCGAGACCATGGGTTCGGTCGGTCCGCGGGCGTCGAGGGCGCCGCTGCGAAGGCCGACCGCCGCAGTTCAGTCCGCATAACGGCCTCCGCGCGGGACGCCGGCGGGACATAACGGTCTCCGCCGGCGCCGGCACGGTCACGCAGCCCCTTAATGAAAATGGATGTCATTAAGTGCTGACTGTACTGCATTCGCTGTTCACTTTTTGACGGCCCTCACCAGTGCGTTGCGGGCGACCATCCATCCAGCCCGGGCATCCGGCCCGTCCGTTCCCGGAACCGGCCGCCCCACCTCATGGAGGTAGTCGGCCAACGGGGTTGCCTCCGCGGTCCAGCCATGCTCACCGAACCACTGGTCGGCCGGGGCATGCCGCTCGTTGTAGAGCAGTTGGAAGAACACCCGTCGTTCACCCTCGGCCCCCTCTTTAGCGGCCGCCCGCTCTTCCTCGACTGCGGCCGAATAGTCGTCGGACGGCATCGGCGCGCCGTCTTCCACGGCGACGTGACTACCCGGGCAGGCCAGCGCATTGATTCCGCTGAACAGCTGCTCCTCGGCCTCGGCCGGGAGGTAGATCAGCAGACCTTCGGCAATCCACGCCGACGGCTTGGCGGCGTCAAATCCGCTGTCCCGCAGGGCTTGCGGCCAGTCCTCACGCAGATCGATGGCAACCTCACGGCGCTCGGCGTTGGGTATGGCCCCGTGTGCGGCGAGCACCTCACGCTTGAAATCGAGAACCTGCGGTTGATCCAGCTCGAAGATCGTCGTCTGGCCGGGCCAGGGCAGGCGGTAGGCGCGGGAGTCCAGCCCGGCCGCCAGGATGACCACCTGCCGGACGCCGTCGTCGGCGGCCTGGCGGAAGTAGTTGTCGAAAAACCGGGTGCGAGCACCTTGGAAGTTGACGAAATGCTCGCCCCACTCGGGTGTTTTCAGCTCATGGTCGGGGATCTTGCCGTCCAGCACATCGGCCACGTTGCCGCCTACAGCACGGCAGAAGACCTCTGCGAACGGGTCGACGGCCAACGGGTCTGACTTCTGCGCCTCCAATGCTCGAGCGGTTGCCACGAATAACGCGGTCGAACCGACACTTGTCGTGATGTCCCAGTTGTCGTTGTCAGTACGCACGACAACCGACCCTACGCGCGCGGAGCAACGCGCTTTTGTCGCCCGATCCAGCCACGACGGCATTCAATACGACGCACTGTCGTAGAACAAGACCCTGTCCGGGTAGGGGGTATTCGCCGCGCGGCGCCGGGCTATACCAACGGCCGGCCGGCCTTGATCCGTCGATCCAGGTCCCACAGCAGGACGTTGAACGGGAAGCGCTGGACAAACCGCGGCATCATGTTGTTCAGCGTCCGCAGCACGGCGATCAGCCGGTCGAAGCGCCGCTGCTGGGCAGCGTTCCACGAGAGGTGCATCTCGTCGCGGAACCGTTGCGGCAGAAACCCAGTGGTGATCAGCAGGCCAAGCTTCTCCGGCTGCCTTCGTACCACTGCCGGCAGCGGTACGCCCTGAATCCGGCCCACAGCAATCGGATACAGGTACTCGCGGACGCTGTCATCGATGTGCACCTTGTCCAGTTGCTGCTGCCAGTAGCGGTCGAACGCGGCGCGGTCCGGCGGCCACATGTCCGCCGGCACCTGCAACGTGGTGCCCAGCACCTCGGCTTCGCGGTAGTGGCGATCGGCGTCCTGCTCGTCCAGCTCTCCGATGAACATCCGATGGAAGTCGACCCCGCCCTTGTAGAGACACGCCGCCACCCACAGCTGCAGGTCGGGGTCGAACGCGTTGTACTCGACCGGGCTGTCGGGCAGCGAATACACCTGCGCATGCGCACGGTTCACCGCCCGGCGAAACGCGGTCTTCTGGACATCGGTGCCGGCCATCGCCACCGCAAGGTAGGTGAACGTGGTGCGGGCCCGCTTGATCGGATGCAAGTCGATCCGGCCGCTCTTGACGCGGCTCTCCATCACGCCGTAGCCCACGCCCGGCCGCGCCAGCTGCATGATCACGTTGGCGGGGCCGAGCAGCAGCGCCAGCCCCATCAGGGTGTCGTCCAGCCGGGGGGCCCGGCGCTGCTGCCGGGAGGCCCGCGCGGCGATCGGCGGATCGCTCATCATGCGCTCGACATGCCTGACTGGCTCGCTGACCGTCATCGGACATCCACCTCGCTAATTGTGAGAACGCGTGTTTCCTGATATTGCAGCCCGGCGCAGACGAATGTCAAGATGGGATCCATGGCTTCCGCCGCGACGACCCGCGCACGCCCATACGGTGGCGTCGACGCGGCCGACCGGCTGGCGACCCGGCGGGCCAAGCTGCTGACCGCCGGCCTCGATCTGCTAGGTGCCGACCAGGACGAGGCCGCAGAGCTCACCGTTCGCGGCATCTGCCGACGAGCCGGTGTGACCGCCCGTTACTTCTACGAGAGCTTCGCCGACAAGGACGAATTCGTCGGCGCGGTGTTCGACTGGGTGATCGCCGACCTGGCGGCCACCACCCAGGCCGCGGTGGCGGCCGCGCCGCCCGAGGAACAGACCCGCGCCGGCATGGCCAACATCGTGCGGACGATCGGCGGTGACGCTCGGGTGGGTCGTCTGCTGTTCAGCGCGCAGCTGGCCAACGCGGTGCTGGTACGCAAACGGGTGGAATCCGGCGCGCTGTTCGCGATGCTTTCCGGTCGCCATGTCGAGGACGCGCTGCGGGTACCGGCAAACGACCGGATCAAGGCCGCCGCGCATTTCGTGGTCGGTGGGGTCGGGCAGACGATCAGCGCCTGGCTGGCCGGTGCGGTACGGCTCGATCCCGATCAGTTGATCGATCAGCTCGCCTCACTTCTCGACGAGCTCGCCGACCCGAGCCTGTACCGCGACTAGTGGGCGGCCGGGATACGGCGATCAGCCGCCGTCCGCGGCACCGTCTGCGTGTCAGCCGCCGTGAATTCCTTGACCCAGCAGGCGAACTCGAGTGTGATTCCGTCGGGATCCTGAAAATAGAACGACCGCACGTAGACACCCGGGTGCACGGTTGCCGAGACTTGCCGCTCGCTCTCGTCGTGGTTGAGCACCGGGCCGACCCGCACGCCCTTGGCCTTGAGGCGCTGGCGATAGTCGTCGAACTTCTCGGCGGGAACATGGAACGCCAAGTGGTTCATGGTGCTGACCGCGCTGGTGATCTCGCCGATACCCGGGATGGCAGCCGGCGACGAGAGCCCCGGTACCCGGTCGGGGGCGTCCGCGAACCAGAAGAATGCGACGCAATCACCGTTGCCCGCGTCGAAGAAAAAGTGCTGCCCGGCGCCCCCGGGCAGGTCGAGCGATTTGATCAACGGCATGCCGAGGACGTTGGTATAGAAGTCCACGGTGCGCGCCATATCCGAGCACACCAGCGCGACGTGGTTGATCCCGCCGAGTTCGAACTCGGAGTTGGCGTTATGCGGCTTGATCATCTCGCGGCTCCCGTCCGTCGGCTGGTTCCGGTGCGGAGATCCGAATTCGAACCTAACATCAGATTCTGTTCTCAAGAAGAGGGGACGAATTCGTGTTGACCGCGCCTGAGGAGCTGACCCGCCGGGAGGTCCGCTGAGGTGACTCGCACTACAGGCGCGCCCGGGGTCATCCGCGAATTCATCGGACTGCCATCGCCGACTGGTCGGCGCGCCGGTGCGGGCGGACATCCTTGCCAGGGGCTGTATCACCGCGGCGTCGGGCGTAAGCCGAAGGTCGCGATGATCGCGACTCACTACCAGATCGACTTCTCTGAGCACTATCTCGCCGATTACATGGCGACCCGCGGCATCGGGTTCCTTGGCTGGAACACCCGGTTCCGTGGTTTTGAGACCGCCTTTCTGCTCGACCATGCGCTGGTCGACATCGGTGTCGGGGTTCGCTGGCTGCGCGAAACACAGGCCGTGGAAACCATTGTGCTGCTGGGTAACTCCGGCGGTGGCTCATTGATGGCCGCCTACCAGGCGCAGGCCCTCGAACCCAACGTGACTCCGCTTGCGGGAATGCGGCCGGCGGCGGGGCTGACCGACCTGCTGCCCGCCGACGGCTATGTGGCCAGTGCGGCCCATCCCGGCCGTCCCGACGTGTTGACCAACTGGATGGACGCGGCCGTCATAGACGAGAACGATCCGGTTGCCACCGACCCCGACCTCGATCTGTTCGACGAACGCAACGGTCCGCCATACTCCAAGGAGTTCCTGACCCGATACCGGGCAGCCCAGTTGGCGCGCAACCATGCGATCACCGACTGGGCCGAAAAGGAGCTGAAACGTGTTCGGGCAGCGGGATTTGCGGATCGCCCGTTCACGGTGATGCGGACGTGGGCCGATCCGCGAATGATCGATCCCACTATCGAACCGACCAAACGCCCGCCGAACATGTGTTACGCGGGCGTCCCGGTCAAAGCCAACCGTTCGGCACACGGGATTGCGGCCGCCTGCACGCTGCGCAACTGGATGGCGATGTGGAGTCTGCGAACCGCCCCGACCAGGGCCGAGCCGCATCTGGCGCGGATCACCAGCCCCGCCCTGGTGATCAACGCCGAGGCCGACGCCGGGGTGTTCCCCTCCGACGCGCAACGCATTTACGACGCGCTGGCCAGCACCGACAAAACGTTATGCGCCATCAACACCGATCACTACTTCACCACACCGGGAGCGCGCAGCGAACAGGCTGACACCATCGCCAAATGGATTGCCAAGCGGTGGCGCTGAGGGTCCTCGCCCATTTCGTTCCCGGTCCCAAGGTGCTGGAATTTGTCGCGCCAGAAGCTGATTGGCTTGACATCCGTTGGTGCGCCGACGACGACTCTCCGGATGCGCAAGCCGCGTTCTACCGAGAGCTGCCCGATGTCGACGTGATTTGGCATGTGCTGCGCCCGCTTTCGGCCGCCGACCTGCTGCAGGCGAGCCGGCTGCGGCTGGTCCACAAATTCGGCGCCGGAGTCAACACCATCGACGTCGACACCGCCACGAAGCGCGGTATCGCCGTCGCCAACATGCCCGGCGCCAACGCGCCGTCGGTGGCCGAAGGTGCTGTGCTGCTGATGCTGGCCACACTGCGCCGACTGCCCGCACTCGACCGCGCGACCCGCCAGGGTCGCGGCTGGCCGTCCGACCCCGAGCTGGGCGAAAGCGTGCGCGATATCGGCGCCTGCACGGTCGGCCTGGTCGGCTACGGCAACATCGCCAAACACGTCGCGGGCATCGTCGCCGCAATGGGCGCCACCGTGCTGCACACCAGCACCCGAGACGACGGGCTGCCGGGATGGCGGCCGCTGTTAGAGCTACTGGCCGCAAGCGACATCGTCTCGCTGCACCTGCCGCTGACGGACGATACCCACGGCCTGCTCGGCCACGCCGCGCTGGCTCGCATGAAACCCAGTGCGGTGTTGATCAACACGTCACGCGGGCCGATCGTCGACGAAGGCGCGCTGGTCGATGCGCTGCGCGGCGGCCGGTTGGCCGCCGCCGGGCTGGACGTCTTTGACGTCGAACCGGTGCCGCCGGACAATCCACTGCTCGGCTTGGACAACGTCGTGCTCACACCGCACGTCACCTGGTACACCGTCGACACCATGCGGCGCTATCTGGTCGAGGCTGTCGCCAACTGCCGCAGGCTGCGGGACGGGAAGCAGCTAGCCCATGTCGTAAACCAACCGACCGGTTATTAGATTGGGGCAAGAAGGCCCAACGGAAGGCGACCAATGCCGATCGCGATAACCCCTGAGCATCAAGACCTGGCCGACTCAGTGCGGTCCCTGGTGGCGCGGGTGGCGCCGTCGGACGTCCTGCACGCCGCGCTGGAAACACCTATCCACAACCCACCGCCGTATTGGCAGGCTGCGGCCGAACAAGGCCTGCAAGGTGTGCACTTGGCCGAATCGGTCGGCGGGCAGGGGTTCGGCATCCTCGAGCTCGCGGTGGTGCTCGCCGAATTCGGCTACGGCGCGGTACCCGGCCCGTTCGTGCCGTCGGCGATCGCCAGTGCGCTCATCGCGGCGCACGACCCGGACGCCAAGGTGCTCGCCGAGCTAGCCTCCGGCGCGGCGATCGCGGCGTACGCGAAGGACTGTTGCGCGTTGACGGCTACCCGTCAGGGTGACGCGTTGGTGATCCGGGGCGAGGTCCGGGCCGTACCGGCCGCGGGCGAGGCGTCGGTGCTGGTGCTGCCGGTGGCGATCGACAGCGGCGAAGAGTGGGTTGTGTTGCGCGCCGACCAACTGGAAATCGAGCCGGTCAAAAGCGTCGACCCGCTGCGACCCATCGCGCACGTACGCGCCAACGCCGTCGAGGTCGATGACGACGCGGTGTTGCGCAATCTCAGCGTGGCTACCGCGCACGCGCTGATCTCTACGCTGTTGTCGGCCGAGGCCGTCGGCGTCGCCCGGTGGGCCACCGACACCGCCGCGCAGTACGCGAAGATCCGCGAGCAGTTCGGCAGGCCGATCGGTCAGTTCCAGGCGATCAAGCACAAGTGCGCCGAGATGATCGCCGACACCGAGCGGGCCACCGCGGCGGTCTGGGATGCGGCCCGCGCTGTCGACGAGGCCCGCGAAAACAACTGGGACATCGAGAGTTCCGCGGTGGAGTTCGCGGCCGCGGTCGCGGCGACATTGGCGCCCGCGGCCGCGCAGCGCTGCACGCAGGACTGCATCCAGGTGCACGGCGGTATCGGCTACACCTGGGAACACGACGCAGGCGTCTACTACCGTCGGGCGTTGATTTTGGCGGCGAGCTTCGGCCGCAGGGCCGAATACCCGCAGCGGGTCGTCGATACCGCGACCGCTACCGGCATGCGCAAACTCGACATCGACCTGGATCCCGACACCGAGAAATTGCGCGCGGACATCCGTGACGAGGTGGCCGCACTCAAGGCGATAGCCCGCGACGAGCGCGCGACCGCGATCGCCGAGGGCGGTTGGGTGCTGCCGTATCTGCCCAAGCCCTGGGGACGGGCGGCCAATCCCGTCGAGCAGATCATCATCGCCCAGGAGTTCAGCACCGGGCGGGTACGGCGCCCACCGATCGGCATCGCGGCCTGGATCGTGCCGTCGATCGTCGCGTTCGGGACCGACGAGCAAAAACAACGTTTTCTGCCGCCGACGTTCCGCGGCGAGATGATCTGGTGTCAGCTGTTCTCCGAGCCGGGCGCCGGATCCGACCTGGCCGGGCTGAGCACCAAAGCGACCAAGGTCGACGGCGGCTGGCGCATCAGCGGACAGAAGATCTGGACTACCGCGGCCCAGTACTCGCAGTGGGGTGCGCTGCTGGCCAGGACGGATCCGAGCGCGCCCAAACACAACGGCATCACGTACTTCCTGCTGGATATGAGCAGCGAGGGCGTAGAGGTCAAGCCGCTGCGCGAGCTCACCGGGGGCGCGATGTTCAACACCGTGTTCATCGACGACGTCTTCGTGCCCGACGAGTTGGTGCTCGGTGAGGTCAACCGGGGCTGGGAGGTCAGCCGTAACACACTGACCGCCGAGCGGGTGTCGATCGGCAACAGCGAGGCGCCGTTCTTGGCCAACCTCGACGGGCTCGTCGAGTTCCTTCGCGACGGCCAGTTCGACCAGATCGCCCAGAACCGCGCCGGCCAGTTGATCGCCGAGGGCCACGCCGCCAAGGTGCTCAACATGCGATCGACGCTGTTGACGCTGGCTGGCGGTGATGCGATGCCGTCGGCGGCGATTTCCAAACTGCTGTCGATGCGCACCGGCCAGGGCTATGCGGAGTTCGGGGTGGCCTCGTTCGGCAGCGACGCCGCGATCGGCGACCCCGAGACGCCGGCGGGCAAGTGGGATGAATTTCTGCTGGCCAGCCGGGCCACCACCATCTACGGCGGCACCTCGGAGGTGCAGCTCAACATCATCGCCGAGCGTCTGCTGGGACTGCCCCGCGACCCGTAGTCCTGCATTGTTGTTCACGCAAAAATCCACGCCGACCTGGCGTGAGCAGATCGGCGTGGATTTGGCTTTGAGGGCCGGCTAGCCTCGCCTGTCGACCAAGCCAGGCTAGCCGGTGCTCCCCCTCTACTGGTGGTGAACCACCAGTACCTCTATTGCTGGCTCACCACCAGCCGCGGCGTACCACCGTGTGGCGAATGACGCTGTGGTGGTGGTGCCGGAAGAAACCGCGGTGGTGGTGACGGAAGAAACCGCGGTGGTGGCCGAAGCCGTGGTGATGGCCCCAAAACGCTGGTTGGGTGTGAACGAAGCCCGGCGCGGTGGCGACGTGGGCCGGGCCCATCGTGGCTGGTGTGGCGTTGGCCGCGGGGGCGGCACCGAACAGCAGTGCGCCGGTCACGGCGCTTGCGCCCACTGCGCCTGCTGCTAGGCGTCGGACGGAAGTCATTGAGTACGACATTTCTTGCTCCTTTTGTCATCTGGGGGACTGACACCACGAACGCTAAATGCCAATCCTTAGCAAACACTAAATTCAAGCAATAATAATGCTGAGAATGCGCCCGATGACCTTTTCCAGCTATCTCGCTAGTTACTTCCCAAAATACTGATCTTTACTAATTCATGCATTACTGGTTTCAGCATCTCATGAGGTACGTCCATACGGGTTTCAGTAACTACGGAACTGACTATAAACGCAGTTCACAGGTCTTCTACTGACTTACGGAGGTCCGTATCTCCGTGCTTCCTTGCTTCATGACGATTGTCAGTATTTTGCATAAAACTGTGCCAGGCCGTCCCTTTACATGCTCGCTTTATAGCGAACTAATTATGCGCAACAGCATGTCGCTGCTATAGATGGCGATATCGACTGCAGCAATCACAATTCTGGCCGTCGATTTACTTGACTACGTCTCCGCTGAAGCCTGCCGGCGCAAAGCGCCCGGGGCGCCGCCCTGACCAGGGCATCCGCGGCGCAGACACGCCGCGCACCCAGGCGTCGGGTGCATGGTCCAGCTTTGACGGACATACTTGTGTCCTGATCTACTGAAAGCTAACGCCAACCGAAGGTCACCGACCCGCATGAATTCCAGCTCGCCATCGTTTCGGGCCACACCGCACCGGCGCGCGGACGCCGCGGCGCCGACCGAACGCCTCACCAACATCCGAAAGAAGCTCGGAGAACCGGCACGCGAGAAGCCCGAACAGCCGTCGCGCGGTCAACGAACGAGGCGGACCGTCGACCTGACCCCCGCCACCCACCGAGCCCTGGACATCTGGCAGCGAGAGGCCGCCGACCGCCTCGGATTAGCCCGCGTCACTGGACAAGAGGTCATTAGCGCGCTCATCGAGCTGCTGTTGTCCGATGCCAAGCTCTCCGCTGAGGTGACCCGTTGTATCCGGGAACGGCGCTGACCCTGCTAGCTTCGCCGTCATGGCAGAAGCCCAGCGCCCCGATCGTCGCGAGCATGCGGTAGTCGACGAGCGCGCCACCTTGGAGTCATTCCTCGACGACTATCGAGACATCGTGGTGCGCAAGGTTTCCGGTCTGTCCGATGTCGACGCCCGGCGCCGGCTCGTCCCGTCGTCGACGACCGTAGCCGGGCTGGTCAAGCACCTGCGTTGGGCGGAGTACGGGTGGTTCGATCAGTTTTTACAGGGAAAAAGCGACGACAACCGGCGCGCGCACCAGCGCTCCTGGGAGTTCGAAATCGGCGCGGGAGAATCGCTGCCGACACTGATCACCGAGTATCAGACCCAGTGCGAGGAATCCCGTCGTATCGCCGCGGGATATCCGCTCGAGCACATGCTGCCGCATGGCCGGCTCGGGACGACGGTATCGCTACGTTGGATCTACGTGCACATGATCCAAGAGACCGCGCGCCACACTGGACAACTCGACATCCTGCGCGAACAACTCGACGGCGCAACCGGATTCGACGGCTGAGCTAGTCGACTAGTCCACCTCGAGGTCACGCAACTCGCGTTTGAGGATTTTGCCGGTCGGGTTGCGCGGCAATTCGTCGAGGAAGATCACCTCGCGGGGCACCTTGTATTTGGCCAGCTGATCCTTCACGTGGTTCTTGATGGTGGCCTCGTCGACGTCCGCGTTCTGCTTCTTGACG
>DATJOR010000370.1:0-7086 GCA_035506875.1 Mycobacterium sp. | reverse complement strand
TGCGGCCCTGTGGCTTACGGAAGACATCGACCGTGTTGGAAATCGCCTCGATCCCGGCCACAGAGATGCCGCCATGGGCGAAGGCGCGTAGCAGCACCAGGATCGTCGCCCCCATCACCAATCCACTGCCCTGGTGGACCGACACCAGCCCGGCGCTGTGATGCGGGGCGAATCGTGGCAAACCCCAGAAGACTTCCCGGATGACGCCGGTCACGATGGTCAGCGTGAGCATGATGACAAATCCGTAAGTCATCACGGCGAAAGCCCGGCCCGACTGCCGCACCCCGCGCAAGTTGGCCCAACTGGTCAGCAGTACCGCGGCCACGGTGATTTCAAAGTGGTAGGGGCGAAGCTGGGGTATGGCCGTGACCACCGCAACCGTGCCGGCCGCCGGCTGCACCGCCACGGTGACCACGTAGTCGATCAACAGTGCGGCGGCGGCGATCTGGGCCATGCGGGGCCCTAGGTTGTCCCGGGCAACCACATAGGATCCGCCGGCCCGCGTGTAGGCCATCAGGACCTGGCGATAGGACGCGGTCACCAACGCCAGGATGAGCAGGATGACCCCGGCGATCGGCAGCACCAACACGAAAGCGGCCAACCCGGCCTGGGGCAGCAGTTCGACCAAGATCTGTTCGGGACCATAGGCGATCGAGGAGATCGCGTCTGGCGCAATGGCGCCCAGTGCGACCGGATTCGACAACGTCTCCGATTCCAAGCGCTCGTTGATCAGCGGCTCGCCCAACATAACGCGCTTGAACCTGTCGCCGGTCGATCGCGGCATGCTCACTCGTCGAGCTGATGTGGCCACGATGCAGCGTCTCCTCGGTTAGTTGACGATTTGGTATGCGGTGATCGACATGGCTTTGCCGTTGTCGTTTCGATGTGCCCGGCCGGTGATCCGCAACAGTCGGCCAGGCATGATGTTGGCCGCGACATCATCGGAGCCGAAAGTGATTCGGACCCGACCGCTGTCGTCGCCGACGACCATCGACCGGACTGTCCGGCTCCGACGGGTAACGTCCTCGACCTCGCTGACGCGACCTTCGATCGTGGCGCTGCGCCCGGGAACAAGCTCGTCAATCGCGATCACCGTCGCCGGCCGCGTCGGGTGCTGGTAGGAGTTCACCCTCCTACTTTCGCGCTGCCAAATCCGCGCCTCGATGTCAGCGAATCGACGCTCGATCCGTTGTTCCAGCCTGTTGGGAAATGCTTCTCTGATTCGGGAGTGCACGTCGTAGGGCACGATCGTTGCGGCGGCGCCGCGATTACGGCTGACGGCCTTGGCGATCTGGTCGGCGGTGCGGTCATGAAGCAGTTGCGCGAGCGGTCCATATGCTCGCCGCGGCAACAATATGGTCACGTTGGTATCCGGGTGTGCGTCGCGCTCAGCGGCAACCAACTCTTGTGTCGCCCGGGTCACGTGTCGGTCCGGGCACTCCACGACACGTAGCGGAGTGTCGAGGCCGTAGACGTCCCATCGTGATTGCAGACGCTTGGCCCGCTCCGCATCGATCTTGAAGTGCACCGCGGTCAACTGGTCGGGCTTGAGCGCCTTCCCATAGCGCAGCGCTTCAAGCGTCGCGATGTCGACCGTGTTGATACAAGCGAAAACATGATGTCGCGCATAGCTTTTGAGGGCAGGGTGATCAGCGCGGAACTTTTCGAGAACGGCGGCCTCGGACCGGTACTGCCGATTGAGCCGCATCAAGGCCAACACCAGAACGGGGAAGATCACGATGATCAGCCAGGCTCCCTCGGTGAACTTGGCCACCGCAAAAATCCCGACCACGACGGTCGACAGGATGCCTGCGGATAGGTTGACGGCCAACTTGTGACGCCAACCGGGTTCGCGGTGGGTGAGATGGTGTTTGGTCATGCCGTAGCCGGCCATCGAGAAGCCGGTGAACACACCCATGGCGAACAGTGGCACCAACGCGTTGACCGATCCGCGGGTAGCCAGCAGCAGTATCACCGCCAGCGCGGCAAGGGTGATGATGCCGTTGGAGTAGACCAGCCGATGACCGCGCTTCATCAGTTGGCGTGGCAGGAAAGAATCTTCGGCGACGAAGCTGGCAAGGGCCGGGAAGCCGTTGAAACTGGTATTGGCGCCGAAGAACAAAATGGCCGCGCTCGCCGTCTGCAAAAGCAGGTACAGGATGTGCCCGATCACCCCGTGGCCGAAAACCGCTCGGGCAACCTCCGACAGCATCGACGGGTATTCGGCGATGAAGGGAGCGGCGTGGGTGACGTGCACCAGATAGACGACACCGACCAGTAAGAACCCGAGAATGCAGGCCATTGACGTCAGGACGCGACGCGCGTTGACGCCCTGCGGTTCACGAAAGATGTTCACCGCGTCGGCGATCGACTCGACACCGGTCAGCGACGTCCCGCCGTTGGCGAAAGCCCGCAGTATCACCAGAATCGACGCGCCCATGATCAGTCCGTTTCCCTGATGGACAGGCACCGTTCCGGCGATGTGTCCGGGATCGTATTGTGGTAAGCCCCAGAAGATTTGACGAGTCACGCCGGTCACGATCAACACCGCCAGCATGACGACGAAGGAGTAGACCGGCACGGCGAACATGCGGCCCGCCTCCCGCAGTCCGCGTAAGTTGGCGTAAGAAATGAGGACCAACGCGGCGACCGCGATTTCCAAGTGGTAGGGACCCAGCGCGGGTATCGCCGACACCACCGCAAACGTGCCGGCCGCGCACTGCACGGCCACGGTGACCACATAGTCGATCAGCAGCGCAGCCGCTGACAGCTGCGCTACCCGGGGCCCGAAATTGCGCCGTGCCACCACATAAGAGCCGCCCCGTTGCGTGTAGGCCATGACCACCTGGCGGTACGACCCGGTCACCAGCGCCAGAATCAGCAGGATCACGCCGGCGATCGGAAACAGCAATGCATAGGCGGCGAGCCCGGCATTTGGCAGCAGTTCGACCATGATCTGTTCGGGGCCGTAGACGGTCGACGAGATCGCGTCCGGCGACAGCGCGCCCAGAGCAACCTTGTTGGACAAGCTTTCCGATTCCAGATGTTCGCTGACCAGCGGCTTACCGAGAAAAACCCGCTTGAGCAGTTGAGAAAAGGGCTGCCGTATCGCGCGCGCTTCAGCCAACGCCGTCACAACTGATTGTGTTACCCGGCCACGGCACCGCTAAAGCTCGATGTTTGGTGGGAATCTGCTGGGCAGAAGCTCGCAGCAACGGTCACGAACCGCTGATCCGTGCCTCCTCGAGATCGAGGTCGCGTTCGAGAGCGCGCAACATAGTGGCATTGATGTGGCCCTCGCGCCTCAACGCCAGCACCACTGACCGTTCAACCTCCAGCAACTTCAGCCGCAAGGCCCGGTACCGCTCCATCTCCCGGACCTCGTCCGAGCCGTCATCGTTCGCGTGAGTGCTCTGCAGTCGTCGCATGCGGGCTTCGTAGAGGACTCGGGCAGATTCGGTGGCTTCGTCGTCGCCGTCGGCGTTGGCCGGGTCCTCCAGCCATTCCAACGCGGCGCGGGCGGCCTTCAGCCGGGCCCTGTTCTCCTCGGTTGTGAAGTCTTCAGCTCTGAGCCCGAGGCGACGCAAAAGCCACGGCAGGCTGGTGCCCTGAAAGAGCAGGCTGGCCACGATCACCGCGGCCGCCGTCATGATCAGTAAGTCGCGGCCGGGGAAGGGCGAGCCGTTGGGAAGCCGTAGCGGGATCGCCAGCGCGGCCGCCAACGATAGACCGCCGCGCATGCCGGCCCAGGCCACAACCAGGCGCTCGCGCCACACTGACGCGCCGGATGCGCGGCCGAAGAGTTTTGCGGTGGCGGGTCCGAACAGCATCCAGACCAGCCGCAACAGGATCACCAGGACAACGACGATTGACAGCACAAGCACGACCCGCGCCGCAGGCATACCCGGCACCCTGTGCACTGAGTGCACGAGCTGCATTCCCACCAGCGTGAACAGCACCGCGTTGAGCAGGAACACCAACACGTCGAGGAAGGCGAAGGCCTGCAGTCGGGCGCCGGGCGCGTAGATGTGGCTGAGGTGCGCGCCCACATAGACACCGGCGGCGACCGTGGCCAAAACGCCGGACAGGTGGATGGACTCGGCCAGGGCATAGGTGATGTACGGCGTCACCAGCGAGATGGTGATCTCCAGCAGCGCTTGGTCTATCCGGCGGCGCACTTGTACGACCAGCCAGGCAATGGCCAAGCCGAGCACCGCACCGCCCGCGGGAGCCGCAAGCAGCGTCACTGCGAGCGGGCCCGGCCGCACCGCCCCGGCCGTCACGGCCCCCACCGCGCCGGTGTAGAGCACCAACGCGGTGCCGTCGTTGGTCAGCCCCTCGCCCTCGACGATGGTGGCGAGTCGCTCCGGCACGTCCAGCCGGGTGAAGACGGACGTGGCCGCCACCGCGTCGGTCGGCGCCACGACCGCTCCGGCCGTCACTGCCACCGCGAGTGGTAGGCCGGCGATGCTTACCAACACTCCGGCCACCGCAGCCGTGCCGGCCAGTACCAGTCCGACCGCGAGAAACGCGATAGCGCGGGCATTGGCGCGCAGGTCGTCGGGCGCAATGAAATTTGCCGCGTAGTAAATCAGCGGCGGCAAAAACACGTAGAACACGATCTCGGGTGACACCTGCGGCACGCTGACCCACGGCAACCAGCTCAACACCGCACCGACACCGACCAGCAGGACCGGATAGGGCACGCCGATCCGCCCGGCCAGCCACACCGCCGCCACGGCCGCCACCGGTCCGCACAACAGCAGCACTCCGTAGCCTGCCGGATTCACAACCGCACCTCCGGCTAGTAAGCCTAGTGGCCTGGCGAATTACCCGGATTTCAGCAGAAGCTTGACCGGCCTCGGTACAACACCGAAATCGCTCTCGCACAGCGGTATTGGTTCGACAAAAACAGCGGCGACCTACGCACCGCAACGTCAGCAAATTGCGCGTCCTAGAGTGGCCGGGGGTGATATTGACCGCGATCTCGGGGGTGAGGATGAGCGGCGCTGACCGAGCGGACAGTGACCGCTGGCTGACACCAGGTGTCGGCGCGGTCGGTGCGGCGAGCTTCTTCTCTGACGCCGGTCATGAGGTGACAACATCGGTGCTGCCTGCCTTCCTCACTGGCACGCTGGGCGCCTCTGCGGCGGCACTCGGCGTGATCGACGGGATCAGTGATGCACTGATCGGTGCGATGAAACTCATCGGCGGGCCGCTGGCGAACGACCCGCACCGACGGGCGCGAAGCGCTTCTGGTGGTTATCTGGGCACCGCAGTGGCTACCGGAGCAATCGGTGCGGCGGCAACGGTATGGCAGGTCGGCGCGCTACGTGCCATCGCTTGGATGTTCCGCGGTCTGCGATCTCCGGCCCGCGATGCGTTACTCGCTTCGCTGAGCCCGACGTCGGCCCAGGGGAGGGCGTTCGGGCTGGAAAGGGCGGGCGACAACCTCGGGGCGGTTGCGGGTCCGTTGCTGGCAGCCGGTTTGGTCGCCTGGGTAGGTGTCCGACCCGCGCTGTATCTGGCCGCGATTCCCGGCCTCCTCGCGGCGGTTGCGATCATCGTCGCCGCACGCGAGTCTCGGCGGCGTAGCCCGCATCCGGGCAGCCGGTCCGCGGCGCGTCGACTCGACCTGCGAGCTTTGCGCGATGCCGGGACAGTTCGGGCGTTGGTGCCGGTGCTCTTGTTCGAGTTCGGCGATCTCGCCACGACACTGCTGATACTTCGGGCGACTCAACTGCTGACATCGCCGCAGCGATCGGTTGCCGCGGCGACCACGCTGGCGATTCTGATCTATGCCGGCCACAACGTGGTCGCGACATTCGCATCGCTGGCTGCGGGACGATGGTTTGACCGGGCGGGTCCGCGGGTGGTGTTCATGACAGGCGCTGCGGTCTATGTGGTCGCTTACTGCGCATTCGCTGCCGGCCCGCATAGCGCGGTCGTTGTTGCGCTTGCATTCGCGGCGGCCGGAGCGGGCATCGGATTCGCCGAACCCACCGAATCCGCAATCGTCGCGCAACTATTGCCGGATAGGCTGCGCGGCAGCGGGTTTGGCGTTCTCGGAGCGGTGCAGGCTGCCGGTGACCTGGTGGCCACCGTCACCGCCGGGTTGCTGTACACGATGATTTCGCCCGCGGTGGCGTTTGGTTACGCGGCGGCCTGGATGGTCGCGGCGGCCATCGCTTCTGGCGCGCTGCGCCGTCCGACGCAGTGATGTGTCACCAGCGGAAGCGTTGTTTCTGCTGCGTGACCTCCTCGGTGGTCATCAGCCCGGAGTCGGCCAGTTTGGCGAGCAGGGACTGCGCCCGGTTGGCAAGCTCGCTCAACTCGGCGGCGATCTCGGTGACCGCATCGTTCGCCGGCCGCTGCGGCGGCTTGGGAGTCTCACGCGGGGTCATCCGGATCCGCGAATTGCCTCGCCCCGGCGAGGCGGTGCTGGCGGCGACGGCACGCCCCACCCCGCCGGCCAGGGCCATGTCCGCGCACAAGTTGGCGGAACCACCCGAGACCACCTCGGGGGCGGCCGCGGCGCCGGTGATCGGCAGCGAGTAGGCCAATGGGCGAATTTCGGGTGCCGCCACCGTCCACGCCGAGGGCACCGACAGTCTGCCGACCGTGTTTGCTTCGCCCAAGCCGGCGGAAAACGATGACTCCACTGCGTTGGACGGGGCGCCGACGTAGCCCTGCCCGTTGAAGAACCAGTTCGGCAGGTCCCTGGCGCCCGGCCCAAAGCCGGTGTAGGGCCCCCTGTGTTGAGCGTAATCGCGGTCGGCGTTGATCTCGAAGCCGCGGAGGTTCATCCCCACCCCGGTGAATGCTGCCCCGATACCCGCCGTCGATGAGCCGATAGATGTCGTGGCTAGCGGCAGCTCTAGGAGCGTCAAGGACAACGAGAGCAGGCTCACCAGGTCAGCCTGTGCCGGCGCAGCTGCGGCGGACTGCAGTGTCTGGGGGAGTGCGGTCATTAGCTGTGGGCCATTTGACAGGATCGACTGTCCGGCGGTGGCGGCCTGGCTCGCTGCGCCGGCCGGGTTGGTGGTCGGTGGTGGTGGGGTGAACGGCGTCAGCGTCGATGCTGCG
>DATJOR010000369.1:0-2778 GCA_035506875.1 Mycobacterium sp. | reverse complement strand
GGCTTCGCTCAGCTGATCCGGCAGACTATCGGCGCGTCGAGTGTTCTGGCGTTTTCGGCCATTGGCACACTTGTCATAGCTCTGCTTCTGAAGTACACAATTGGGCTCCGTCTGAATGTGGAGGACGAGGTTACGGGTATCGACGAGGCTGAGCACGCAGAGAGCGGCTACGACCTCGCGGTTGTCGGCAGCAGTCCGGTTCATGTCAATTCGGCTGAAGAAGGAAAAGGAAATGAAGCTGATCACCGCGATCGTGAAGCCGTTCACGCTCGAGGACATCAAAGCCAGCCTTGAGCAGGTGGGCATCCTGGGGATGACGGTGAGCGAGGTTCAGGGGTACGGACGGCAAAAGGGGCACACCGAGGTTTACCGCGGTGCCGAGTACTCCGTCGACTTCGTTCCGAAGGTGCGTATCGAGGTCTTGGTCGAAGACTATGACGCGGACAAGGTCGTAGACAGCATCGTGCGGGCCGCACGTACCGGTAAGATCGGCGACGGCAAAGTGTGGGTCAGCGCCGTGGAAACGGTGGTGCGGGTGCGCACCGGTGAACGCGGGGCGGACGCAATCTGATACACGCCGTATGAAGACTCCTCTGGAGTAGCCGATCCAACCTGGACGGGAATGAAGCAGCGCGGAACAGATTCACCCGATCCGGTCCGGCCGGCCACCGATCTACCCGCTGCCCGGGATGCGCTGCTCGCCCGCGGTCCGGGTGAACTCGATTCGGCGGCCCTGCGCGAGGCGTGGGGAGAGCTGCATGAATCCTGGCTGATCGCGAAGGCCACCGAAATCGGCATTACGGCCGGCAGCGGCTTTTCGATCGTTGCGACTGGTTCGTTGGGTCGTCGCGAGTTGGTGCCGTATTCGGACCTGGATCTGCTGCTGCTGCACGACGGCAAGCGCGCCGACACCGTGCGGCAGGTCGCGGACCAGCTGTGGTATCCGTTGTGGGACGCGAACATTCGCCTCGACCACAGCGTGCGTACCGTTGCCGAGACCGTGCGGGTTGCCGGCGCAGACGTGTCTGCCGGCCTGGCCATGCTGGATGCTCGGCATATCGCGGGCGATGACGAGCTTTCGGCCCGGCTGATCGATGGAGTGCGGCAGCAGTGGCGCACTGGAATCCGGTCGCTGTTCGGCGAACTCGTGGACGAGACGCATGCCCGGTGGCGGCGTATCGGCGAGATCGCCCACCGCGCCGAACCCGACTTGAAACTGGGCCGCGGCGGCCTGCGCGACATCCAGTTGCTCGACGCGCTGGCGATAGCTCACCTCGCCGACCGCCTCAGCGTGGACCGGCCAGAGAACCCGCTGGGTTCGCTGACGGAAGCCCACCTCACCCTGCTCAACGTTCGTACCGAACTGCACCGAGTTTCCGGTCGCGGGCACGACTTGCTGTTGGCCCAATTCGCGGACGAGATCAGCGCCGCCCTGCATATCGGTGACAGATTCGACCTTTCCCGGACGCTGTCCGATGTCGGCCGCACCATCAGCTACCGCGTCGACGCCGGACTCCGGACTGCGGGCAACGCGCTGCCGCGGCGCGGAATGTCTGCAATCCGCCGCCGGCCGCGTCGACCGCTGGACGAGGGAGTGGTCGAGTACGACGGCGAGGTTGTGCTGGCCCGCGACGCGCGACCGCAACACGATCCCATGCTGGTACTGCGAGTGGCGGCCGCCTCGGCGAGCACCGGATTGCCCATTGCGGTGTCCACGCTGAGCCGGCTGGCCGATTCCGCGGCGGAACTTCCGACGCCGTGGCCGCGCGAGGCGTTGGATCTCCTGCTGGTCCTGCTGGCCGCCGGCCCGGACACGGTTGCGGTCATCGAAACGCTCGACCGTACCGGGTTGTGGGTCCGCCTTTTCCCCGAATGGGCCGCAATCCGTGACCTGCCGCCCCGCGACGTCATCCACATTTGGACGGTCGACCGTCATTCGGCCGAGGTCGTCTCCCGGGCAAGGATATTCACCACTCGGGTGGCGCGTCCCGACTTGCTGCTGCTGGCTGCGCTGGTGCATGACCTCGGGAAAGGACGGGGTGTGGACCACAGCGTCCTCGGGTCCGAGTTGATCACCCAGATCGGTACCAGGCTGGGTGTCTGGCCCTCCGACGTCGAAATGCTAGCCAAGTTGGTTCGTCACCATTTGTTGTTGTCGATAACCGCGACCCGCCAGGACCTCAACGACCCGCAGACCATCGCCACCGTCTGTGAGGCGTTGGACGGAGATCCGGTACTGCTGGATGTGCTGTATGCGCTGACCGAGGCCGATTCGCTCGGCACCGGGCCAGGGGTGTGGAGCGACTGGAAGGCATCGCTGGTCGCTGAGCTGGTTCGCCGCAGCCGATTGGCGATGGCCGGTGAGCCATTGCCGCATGCCGATCCTCTTGACCCCGAATATCTTTCGCTGGCAGCCGACCACAAGGTCCATGTCGAGCTGCGGCCCGGCAGCAGCCAGCGTCTCTACCATGCGGTAGTGATCGCCCCGGATCAGCGCGGGCTGCTTTCCAAGGCGGCCGGGGTGCTGGCCCTGAATTCGCTACGCGTGCATTCGGCGTCGGTGAACATTCACGAGGGTTCCGCGATCAGCGAATTCGTGGTCTCGCCGCACTTCGGCTCGCCGCCCGCTGCCGGATTGTTGCGTCAAGAGCTGATCGGCGCGCTGGATGGCGAAGTTGACATCATGGCCAAGCTCGAGCAGCGGAACAGCACTGAGGATCCCAAGCCGGTGGGTGAGGCGCCGACCGCGGTTCCGGTGCACCGGTCGACCGCCCCGCC
>DATJOR010000368.1:0-2374 GCA_035506875.1 Mycobacterium sp. | reverse complement strand
GCCGAGGTTGGTCCGCAGTCGCTCCAGCTGATACACCAACGACCGGGGGTTGGTGGCGTCGAAGAGCATCAACTCGGCCAGGGCGGCGACACTGACCTTGCCCACCGTGCGGCGGCGATAGATCACCGACGATTCGCACGCAACCAGGGCCGACTCGATGATCGTTCGCTCAGCGGCGGCAGCGCGAACAGCGGTCAGAGTGGCACTGAGTAAGGCGGTCAGGCCAAGTCCGCGTTCGATCCGCTTGCCGATGTCCATCATCGTCCAGCCGACGTCGTGCACCATCGACTCCCCGGCCACTCCGGACAACGTCAGCATCCCGACCAGAGTCTGCGATTGGGCCGCGGCCATCGCCGCGTCGGCTTCGACGAGCGAATCCGGCGGCTCGAAACTGTGCGCGAGCGTGCGCTCCACGCCGGCCAGCACCACCCAGGTGTCGTTGGATAACTGGTCGCGGATCGCCCTGGCGGCGTGGGCCAGCCGGTCGACCGACTGCACCAGCGACCCCGGCCGGCTGCGGTCCATCGTGAGAGACCACAACGTCGAGGGTGCGATGGCGATGGTCTCGGCGTGGTCATCCGATCCGATCCCGGTACCGGTAATCCAGTCCAGCGCGGACATCAGCACCGGCACACACTCGCTTTCTTCGGTGTGTTGGCGGTGCCGGTATTCGTAGTAACGCTGGCGCGCGACGATCAGCAACCGGGCCATGTTCTCGGCGCGTTCGCCGTAGCGGCCCATCCAGAACAGGTCGGACAACACCCGTGGCGAGCTGACCGCCAAAGTGCCCGCACCCATTTTCACCGGAGCCTCGGGCGGTGGCAGGGTGACCGCCTCAGCTCGCGAACGCTCGGTCGGGCGGATCCAGACATCTTTCGCGACAACAGTTTTCAGCGTATATGCGGCTGGTCCCGGTGCCAGCACGTAGCCCAGACCGCCGATCATCGGCGCATAGCCGCCGCGTTGAGCGACCGTGAACAACCGCATCCCCATGGCCGCCGAAGAGAACTCGCCGGCATAGTTGGTCGGCGCCGAGGAGAATTGCGGGAGCTCCTGGCCGACCCACTGCCACGGCGTGGCCGTGATGTGGGCAGCCAGGGCGGCCAACTGTGCCGTCGAAAGTGTCGGTCCGACAAATGTTTGCCCGCCGACGGTTGACTTGATCACCAGCGACGACAGGTGCTTCAGCAGGTGCGAGCGTTCGCTGTCGAAGCCGCCCCAGTAGCTGGGCGCGGTGGCCAGCAACGGTGCTTCGCCGAGCAACCGTTCGGCCAGCTCGGGCAAGAACCGCAGCAGCCCAGGGCTTTCCAGGATCCCGCTGCCCAGCGTGTTGACTACGGTCACCGTTCCGCGGCGTTGCGCCTCCACCAAACCGACGACACCCAGCCTGGAATCGGCTCGAAGATCCAGTGGGTCGGTGTAGGTCGCATCGACGCGGCGGAACACCACGTCGACGCGTTTGAGCGTGCCCAGCGAACGCATCCACACCTTGCCGTCGCGTACCACCAGATCCGCGCTCTCCACCATCGGAAAGCCCAGCAGCGTCGCGAGGTACGCCTGATCGAAAGCGGTTTCGGAGTAAATGCCCGGGCTGAGCACAACCACCACCGGGTCTTGGACGCCGTCGGGCGCCGCGTCTATCAGCGCTAATCGCAGCGCCTGCGCGAACGGCGTCGTCGGGTGGGGCGCGACATTTTCGTAAAGGTCAGGCATCGCGTGAGCGACCACTCGTCGATCCGCCAGCGCATAGCCGGCTCCGGAAGGCGCCTGAGTCCAGTCGGCGTTTACTTGGAAACCGCCGCCCGGCAACCGGCTGACATCACAGCCGTGCATGAAGAGTTGGTGGTTCCCCGGCACCTCGATTCCGGCGGCGGCGCGCACGTAGCCGGGGTGGGCGAACAGCAGTTCGGGTGGCAGCACGCCCTCGGTGAGGGAGCGGCGGGGCCCGTACAGGTCGGCGAGCACGGCGTTGAGCATGCGGGACCGCTGGAGCAGCCCGGCCTCGAGTACTTCCCAGTCCGCCGCGGCCACCAGCAACGGCAGTGAGTCCAGGTGCCAGGGACGCGGCTCGGCGCCGTTGCCGTCGGCGGCGGGCTCACTGCCGGGATCGATTCCGGTGTAGGTGATGTCGTCGTTGGCGACCAGTTGATGCACCGCGGAACGCAGCCGATTCAACCCGGATCGCCCGCGCTCCCCGACCGCGTCGGCAAGCTCGGTCCAGGCGGGCCGCACATTTCCGGCTTCGTCGATGAATTCGTCGTAGCCGATGACCGGGGCCGCTAGGCCGGGAGTGCGCAGATCGAAAAGGACTTCCTGCGCACGCGCGGCGCGGTAGCCGGCCAACAGCCGGTCAACGTCGGAGCGGTAGCGAAAA
>DATJOR010000367.1:0-4599 GCA_035506875.1 Mycobacterium sp. | reverse complement strand
GCGGAGCGCGAGTTCGTCCGGCGGGTCCGCGCGGGCGGTGTGCCCTGCACGGTGCGCGACACGCGGGGCCGCGAGATCGCGGCCGCCTGCGGCCAACTAGCCGCTGATAGTTCAGCCGGCTGAGCCACCCGCTTGAACCGTACGAGGGTGATCAACGTCAACCCTGTGTAGAGCAGCAACGAATACCAGGATATGAGGACCCAACTCGTGCTTAAAAGGTTGACGCTCGCCGTGGCCACTGTGCTCACTGCCGCCGTGGTTTTCGGGCTGAGCAGTGCGCCGCGGGCGCTGGCGGCCGACGATCGTTTGCAGTTCAGCGGGACCACATTGTCCGGTGCGCCGTTCAACGGCGGAGCCTTGCAGGGCAAGCGTGCTGTGCTGTGGTTCTTTACGCCGTGGTGCCCGTACTGCAACGCCGAGGCTCCCGGTCTGAGCCAAGTGGCCGCCGCCAATCCGGCCGTCACTTTCGTGGGCGTCGCTGCTCACTCCGACGTCGGAGCTGTCCAGAACTTCGTCTCGAAGTACAACCTGAACTTCACCACGCTCAACGACGCCGACGGCTCGATCTGGGCCCGGTACAACGTGCCGTGGCAACCGGCCTGGGTGTTCTACAACTCCGACGGGACGTCGGCGTTTGTGAACAACCCGACGGCGGCGATGTCCCAGCAGGAGCTGTCCGGCCGGGTGACGGCGCTCAAGTAGATGGACCACGGCCTGGTCAGCTTGGCGTTCGCCGCCGGCCTGGTCGCGGCGCTGAACCCATGCGGTTTTGCCATGCTGCCCGCCTACCTGGTTCTGGTGGTGCGCGGGGAGGGGACGTCGACGGGGTTGACCGCTGTCGGCCGGGCTTTGGCCGCCACCGCCGGGATGGGCCTGGGCTTCTTGACGGTGTTCGGGCTATTCGGGGCGCTCACGATATCGGCGGGCGACGCCGTCCAGCGGTATCTGCCGTATCTGACCGTGATGATCGGCATTGTGCTTGTCGCACTGGGGGTTTGGCTGCTGCTCGGGCGCGAGCTGACGCTGTTGACGCCCCGGCTTCCGGGCGGGCGACGGGCTCCGACGGCCCGGCTCGGGTCGATGTATGGCTACGGCGTGAGCTATGCGATCGCCTCGTTGTCCTGCACCGTCGGCCCATTTCTGGCGGTCACCGCCGCGGGCCTGCGCCGTGGCTCGCTGATCGGGAGTGCGTCGGTCTACCTCGCCTACATCGCGGGCCTCACGCTGGTCGTCGGCGTGCTGGCGGTCGCCGCCGCGCTCACGAGTGCGGCGGTGGTGAATCGCCTGCGGCGGCTGTTGCCGTACGTCAGCCGGATCAGCGGTGCGCTGCTGGTGATCGTCGGGCTGTACGTGGGCTATTACGCCTTCTACGAGATCCGGCTACATACCGCCCACGGCCTGCCGTCCGATGCGTTCCTGGCGGTAGCCGGCCGCATCCAGGGTTCGCTCGCCGGCTGGGTGCACCAGCACGGCGCGTGGCCGTGGGTGCTGGCGCTGGCCGCCCTGGTGGCGTGTGCGCTGGTAGGCGCCCTGCATCGGCGGGCGCGGCGTAGCTGACCCACCGCCCGCACCAGATTGACACTTGTAGTGACATCACAATGATGTCATCATGACACTATGGATTTGCAGCCGTACGTAGACGCGGTACGCCACGAGTTGAATGTGGCCGCCGCGGCCGGCGGCCCCGAGACGCAAGCGCTGGCCGACCGGCTCAGCGCGCCCCTGGAGTCGGCGATTCGGCTGGCTCTGCTGGAAGCGCTGTCGGCAGCTGTCGAAGAGATCACCAGCGAGCTCGCCCCGCGTTCGGTGGAGGTCCGGTTGCGCGGCCGCGACCCCGAATTCGTCGTCAGCGCACCCCTCGACGAGCCGTCGGCGCAGCAGCCCTTAGGGCAGTTCGACGTCGCATTCGCTGACGACGACGGCGGTACGTGGCGGATCACACTGCGGCTCCCGGAAAGCCTGCGGGCCGCGGTCGAAGCCGCGACGCGCCACGACGGGTCCTCGCTGAATGCCTGGCTGGTCCGCGCGGTCGCGGCGGCCGTCCAGTCCAAAGCCGGTCGACCCACACCCGGCAACGCCCGGCAGGTAACCGGCTGGGTGCGCTAGCACCCGTATCGAAGGAGAAAACCAATGCCCACTTTTGACACCCCCGAGCCCATCGCGGTGCGTATCGAGGCCGCGGCCGGTTCGGTCCGACTCACTGCGACCGATCGCAACGACACGGTCGTCACTGTGCGCGCGCACGACGAGTCACGCGCTGCTGATGTGCGGGCGGCCGACCAGACCCAGGTGCACTACGACAACGGCAAGCTGACGGTGTCGGCGCGGCGCGGTTTCGCGCTGTTCCGCGGCGGTGCGGTCGACATCGACATCGCGCTGCCGTCGCGGTCGCGGGTGAAGGCATCGGCGGCGTCGGCAGACGTGCGCGCCGAGGGCGCGCTCGCCGACTGCAAGATCGCGTCGGCCAGCGGCGACGTCGACCTCGACGTGGTCGACGGAAATCTCAAGGCGGCCACCGCTTCTGGCTCGGTCAGCGTTCGCGGGATCAGCGGCAACGCATCGGTGGCGACGGCGTCCGGCAACGCGACGATAGGTGAGGTCGACGGAGATCTGGCGTTCAAGGCCGCCAGCGGCGACCTCAGCGTCGCGCGGTTGTCCGGCGGCCTGCGCGCGCAGACGGCGTCCGGATCGGTCACCGTCACGACCGCGGTACGCGGCGCGATCACGGCGTCCACCAGCAGCGGTGAGGTCGCGGTCGGCGTCGTCGAAGGCACCGCCGCCCGATTGGACTTGGTCACCGGCTCAGGTGCGGTCACCAACCTGCTGGAGTACGCCGACGGACCGGCCGAGGGTGACGACACCCTGCTCATTCACGTGCGCACCGGCTCCGGAGACATCGACATCCACCGAGCGGTCGCGACGCACAGCACAACTGGCTGAGCTGGCTACCTGAGCCAGCCGCGGCGCCGGCCCCACCAGTCGCGCACGACGAAGAACAGCGCCAGCGCGGCGAAGCCGATGCAGTACAAGTTCCCGGTGGCGCCGACTTGATTGCCGTCGAGAAACATCAGCAACAGAAAGACGATAATCAGACCGACGATGTGCCAGTTGCGATGGTTGATCTTGCTCCAGCCCCAGGCCGCGGACGGCACATCGGCTATATCGACACCGTCAACCCCGTTGGTGCGCTCCACCTCGGTACTGGCCACGACAACTCCTCCGGTTCGGGCTCAAGATGCCTGCATATTTTGGCACATCACAATTCGTCGGGCTCGTCGGCGGCACGGCACAATAAGTGGGTGACCGATCGCCGCCTCAATCGCGTCGAGGGTGCGGCTGACCGCACCCTCGAGGGTCGGCGGCGGGTTCTGGTGCTGGGCAGTACCGGCTCCATCGGCACCCAGGCGCTGGACGTCATCGCCGCCAACCCGGATCGCTTCGAGCTGGTCGGCCTGGCCGCCGGCGGCGCTAACCCGGACCTGCTCGCGCGCCAGCGCGCCGAGACCGGGGTGACCAACATCGCCGTCGCCGACGAGCGCGCCGCGCAGAGCGTCGGCGACGTCACCTACCAGGGGCCCGACGCGGTCACTCGGCTGATCGAGAACACCGAGGCCGACGTCGTGCTCAATGCGCTGGTCGGGGCCCTGGGGCTGCAGCCGACGCTGACCGCGCTGGCCTCCGGCGCCCGATTGGCCCTGGCGAACAAGGAATCGCTGATCGCCGGCGGACCGCTGGTGTTGCGGGCGGCCGGGCCCGGCCAGATCGTGCCGGTGGACTCCGAACACTCCGCGCTGGCCCAATGCCTGCGCGCCGGCTCCCCGGACGAGGTCGCCAAGCTGGTGCTTACCGCGTCGGGTGGGCCGTTCCGCGGCTGGTCGGCCTCGGACCTCGAACACGCCACGCCCGAGCAGGCCGGCGCCCATCCGACTTGGTCGATGGGCCCGATGAACACGCTGAACTCGGCGTCGCTGGTCAACAAGGGACTCGAACTGATCGAAGCCCACCTGCTTTTCGGCATTCCGTACCAGCGGATCGACGTCGTCGTGCACCCGCAGTCGATCGTGCATTCCATGGTCACGTTCACCGATGGTTCGACCATCGCGCAGGCCAGCCCGCCGGACATGAAATTGCCGATTGCGCTGGCCCTCGGCTGGCCGGCTCGAATGCCCGGCGTGGCCGCGGCATGCGATTTCACCACCGCCTCGAGCTGGGAGTTCGAGCCGCTGGACAACCGGGTCTTCCCGGCCGTCGACCTGGCCCGTCAGGCCGGCGAGGCGGGCGGCTGCATGACCGCGGTCTACAACGCCGCCAACGAAGAAGCGGCCGAGGCCTTCTTGGCCGGCCGGATCGGTTTCCCCGCAATCGTGCGCACGATCGCCGACGCCCTGAGCGCCGCCGACCAGTGGGCCGCCGAACCCGCTACCGTGGAAGACGTACTCGACGCGCAGCGCTGGGCCCGTAGTGCGGCCCGCCAGCTGATTGACCGAGCCACACAGGAGGTTGTACCAACCCGATGATGTTCGTTATCGGAATCGTGCTGTTCGCCCTCGCCATCCTGATTTCGGTGGCGCTGCACGAATGCGGTCACATGTGGGTCGC
>DATJOR010000366.1:0-12576 GCA_035506875.1 Mycobacterium sp. | reverse complement strand
CGACCAGCGGAAGGCCTCGTCGATCTCCACGGTGGAGCACAGCGTGGAGAAGATCGAGCTGTAGCTCTTGGCGTGCACCGATTCCATGAAAGCGATGTTGGTGTAGACCGCCTCTTCGTGCGGCGTCAGCGCGTCGGGAATAAGGCTGACCGCCCCGACCGTGCCCTGGATGGTGTCCAGCAGCGTCAACCCGGTGAACACCCGCATGGTCAGTTGCTTCTCGTGGTCCGTCAGCGTGCCCCACGACGGGATGTCGTTGGACACCGGGACCTTCTCGGGCAGCCAGAAGTTTCCGGTCAGCCGATCCCAGACCTCGGCGTCCTTGTCGTCATGCAGACGGTTCCAGTTGATCGCCGAAACCCGATCGATCAGCTTCATTTTTTCGGTCACCAGAACCCACCTAACCAGCCACCTTTGGCTGATAGTCGCCTGTGGAACGTCAGGTTCCAAACACTACCCCTGGGGTACGACAACGAAGCGCAACACAAGGCGTTGTGTTTCCGTGTCGCGCCGCGCTCGTACTCACTAACCAGTATTACGCGTTCGCCTTGAAGTGGGGCCGAAGGACCATGCGCACCACGCGGTCAAGCGATCGATCGGAAACGACCCGAGACAACCGCACCAGGATCGCGGCGTCACGCCCAATGGTGTATCGCGTGCGCGGGCGCCGCGCGGTTGCGGCGTTGGCGATCACTTTCGCGGCGCGTTCGGCCGGGACACCGTCGGTGTCGAACGACCGAGCCAGGTTCGACATGGCGTCGATGAGATCGCCATACCGCTCGAGCTGATCGGTGGTCATGCCGGCTTTCAGCCGATCCGCGGTGGCCACTCCGCGTTGAGCCATCTCGGTTTTCACCGCGCCGGGTTCGACGACGACGACCTTGAGCCCGAGCCCGTTGACCTCGCGGCGGAGCGAGTCGCTCAGTGCCTCCAAGGCGAACTTGGCGCCCGCGTACGCCGGGTAGGTCGGCAAAGCCACCTTGCCGCCGATGGAACTGATGTTGACGACGGTGCCTGCACTGTGCAGCAGGGCCGGCATGAGCGCCTGGATCATCGCGACGTGACCGAACAGGTTGACGTCGAACAGCCGGCGCCACTCGGCGATCGGCAGCGCTTCGACGGGTGCGTTGACCGCGATTCCCGCGTTGTTGACCAGTGCGCGCAGCGGCCGGCTCAGCGGATCGCGGGCCACACGGTCGGCGATGGCGGCCACATCGGATTCGACCGTGATGTCGAGGATGCACGGCTCGATCCCATCGGCCCGCAGGGCATCGCCGTCGACGTCGCGGCGGACACCGGCCAGCACATGAAAACCCCTGCGCGCCAGTTCACGCGCGGTCGCCGCGCCCATACCGGTGGAGGCACCGGAGACGACGATCAGCTCGCGGCGGTCGGGCGGATTCGAGACAGTCATCTGCGTCTCCGATTTCAGTTGACAATGTCATCTCAAACTAATCAGTTGAGTTGACGTTGTCAACTCAACTGGCAAGGGCCTATGCTGCTGCCGGTGGTGACGCGATCAGAGGCTGCCGCGATGACCCGCCAGTCCTTGCTGGATGCCGCCGGCGCACTGCTCGACAGCGGCGGGCCGGATGCCGTGACGCTCCGCGAAGTCGGTGCGGTGGCCGGCGTGTCACGTTCGGCGCCGTATCGCCACTTCGCGAACAAGGGGACTTTGCTAACCGCCGTAGCCACCAACGCCATGAACGACCTCGGCGACACGCTAGAGGGCCTTGCCGCTGGGAACGATCCACCCCAGCAAGCCCTCCGCGCCGCGTTGCTTGCGCTGCTCGCCATCGGCCGCACCCGACCCCATGTGTACCGCCTCATGTTCACCACGCCGGCGGGCGATCCGACCGCGGCATCGCGGGCGGCCGAGCGCACGCAAGACCTGTTCCTCGACCTAGTGGGCCGCATCGTCGGCCGACGGCGGGCGCGCCACTACGGTGCGCTGCTACTGACCACCGCACACGGCGCAACGAGCTTCGAGTCGAGCGGCCATTTTGTCTGGGATAAGTGGCAGACCAATGCCGAGCAGCTCATCGACTCGATGATCGCACTGCTCCCAGCCAAAAAGTAGCGCGCCTCAATCCAATCCGGAATCGCGAAGTGTGTGCGTCAAGCCGTCCTCGAGGGCGCGCAACGCGATGTCCGTGAGGCGACTGAGTTCGTCGACATCCTCTCCACCCTTGGCCATCCAGGCTTCGAGCGACGCGAACACCGCGGTGGCTAGGCTGTGCGCGGCGACGTCGGCGATCATCGCCCCGTCAGCGGTGGGTTCCGATCGCTCATGGATGAACCGCTGAATCTCCTCGGCGACCTGATCGCGCATCCGCCGAATGTGCGTGGTGATGATGTCTTGGTCGAGGTCGCGCGACCGGATAGTGGCCGCCTCGCGGACCATCGCGAAATCAAATGGGAACGCGTCCATGGCTTTTCGCACCGACGCGGTGATCGATTCGCCGTGCGGGCGCCGGGCCAACGCCTTGGCGAACCATTCAAAGCCGATATCGTAGTCGGCGAAGATCACCGCGTGCTTCGACGGGAAGTGCCGATAGAAGGTCCGCTCCGTGACCCCGACATCGGCGGCGATGTCGGCGACGCTGGTTTGGTGGACGCCATCGGCAACGAAGCGCTTCATCGCCGCGTGCACGAGCGCCTGCCGCGTGCGTTCGCTGCGGGTCGGGCCGGGCATCGGATCCTCCAAATGTCACTCTTGACGCAAATATGTCAGGTATGACATTGTGCGGTCAAGCGAGCGGGAGGTCGACATGTCGGACTACGACGCGATCGTCATCGGAGCGGGCCACAACGGACTGGTCGCGGCCAACGTGTTGGCCAAGAACGGCGCGAAAGTGCTTGTCCTGGAACGGGCACACTTCCTCGGCGGGATGGCCGCCACCCGTGAGCTCTTCGACGGGTACAAGCACAGCGTCGGCGCCTGGGCGGTGCTGATCTGGCGTCAGGAGATGACCGATCGCCTCGAGCTGACCAAGTGGGGCTTCGAGCTGATGGATCAGTGGACGTCGACCTGTACGTTCGGCGACGCCGAGGACTCCCCCTTCGTGATGTACAACGACCTCGACCGCATGGGCCGCCACCTGATCGAGGATCACGGCGCCGAGGTCGCGGCGGCCCTGGGCGGGTTATTCGCCCACATCGGCCGGTTCGCGCCGTATTTCGTCGACTCGGCGTTCGGGGAGCCGCTGGACATCATCGAGGTGATCGCCGCACAACCGACGCGCGAGGACCGTCACGATTTCGCCCAGATGTGGTACGGCAGCACGATGGACACGGTCCGCCGCTTCCTGGCGCCCGACCAGGGTCGCTGCATCCAGGGCTCCCTGGCGGCGATGTCGATCGACGCCTTCGACGGCGGACCCTGGACACCGGGCTCGAACGCATCGACGCTATACCACTACCTGATCGGCGGCGGCAATGTCGAATACATCATGCCGCGCGGTGGCATCGGCTCGCTGAGCACAGCGCTGTGCCGTCGCGCAGAATCGATGGGCGCCGAGGTGCAGATGAAGGCACACGTCAAACAGATCCTGGTCAGCGACGGACGCGCCACCGGAGTCGAACTACGGGACGGCACAACGATTTCGGCCGACGCCGTGCTCTCGTCGCTCGACCCGTACACCACGTTCGTGAATCTGGCTGGCACGCAGAACTTCCCGCCCGACTACATCCGCAAGATCAAGGAAATCAACTTCAATCTGGGATACATCCAGGCGCACCTGACGATTGACCAAGCACCCCAATGGATCGAGCGGCTGCAGCCCTTCATGCAGGACAATGGCCAATGGTGTCCCACCGTCGCCTACGCGCCATCGCCGGAGTACATCAGCGACGCGTGGGAGCAGTACCGCAAAGGGCAGTTGCCCGACGCGCCGCCGACGTATCTGTACATCCCCAGCATGGTGGACTCGTCGTTAGCGCCCGAGGGCAAGCACAGCGCAACCATATTCACCCCGTATTTCCCCACCGGGCTGGACGCCGACGAAAACCGAAGCTGGAAAGAGCAATACGCCGACACCTGCGTGCAGATCTTCGACAAGTACGCGCCCGGCTTCGCCGAGTCGGTCACCAATCGGGTGGTGTTCTCCAACCGCTACTTCGGCAGCACCTTCAGCGCACACGCCGGCGACTATTCGCACGGCCTACTGCAGCCCAATCAGCTGTGGACTGGGCGCGTTGTCGAGGGCGCCGACAAGTTCGCCACGCCGGTCGACGGTCTTTACCTGTGTGGCCAGTGCACCCACCCGGGCCCCGGGGTGACCGGCATTCCGGGATGGAACGGCGCCGAAGCGGCCCTCAAACATCTCAGCGCGCGGGTGTCATGAATCTGCGGATCGTTTAGACGATCACGCATCGTCTCGGCGGCGGACTAAGGTTACGTATCCGATCAGGGAAATGACCGCCCAGCCGAGCGTAAGCCAGCCCATCGTCCCACCGAGATTCGCCACCAGCACGCCGATTCTCGACTGCGGGTAGCCCTGGGCTATTGCTTGGGATGCGAACTGCCTGAGCGCGGCCCACACGATCAAGAGGGTGATCATCACGGCAAAGCTCATCACCGTAGTCACCCGCGCGACGATCAGTTGCAACTCGGCTTTGCTCAACGGGTCGCCCACGAGACGGTGACGTTACCGGACAGATCTAGACACCGCGCCAGTTTGATATGTACCATTTGGTACATGATTACTGAAGACCGTATCGAGATCGACGCGCCCGCACAGCTGGTGTGGGAGGTCTTCAGCGACGTGCAGCGCTGGCCCGAGTGGACCGCGTCGGTGACGTCGCTGGTAGGCAAGGACGGCGCGAATCTTGCTGTCGGGAAACGATTCTCGATCAAGCAGCCTGGCATGTCGAAGCTCGTGTGGAAGGTCACCGAGATCGACCACGGCTCGTCCTGGACGTGGGTGCAACGCTCCCCCGGCGTGCTGGTCACCGCGCGCCACTGGGTTACCACCCAACCCGGTGGCCGCACGCTGGTGCGCCAGCAACTCGATCAGCGCGGTGTGCTCGGCGCCCTTGTTGGACGCATGATGATCAAGAAGACCAAGCGCTTCCTCGAACTCGAGGCCCAAGGACTCAAGGCCCGATCGGAGGAACTCAGCCGCGCCAATGGTCCGCACTCCTGACCTGGACCGGCGCCGGCAGTTACTCGATGCGCTCGTCGAGGAGTTCGCAGCGGGTGGCGTCGGCGACCGCTCACTACGCGACGTCGCCGCCGCGGTCGGCACCAGCCACCGAATGCTGTTGCACCACTTCGGGTCTCGAGAAGACCTCCTGGTGGCCATCGTCGAGCAAGTCGAGCGCCGCCAGATGGGGCTGCTGCCTGAGTTGCCGACGACTCAGGCCGAGAATTTTGCCGCCATGTGGGCAGACCTCCATCGGCCCGAGCTGCGCCACTTGGAACGTCTGTTTTTCGAGTGCTACGCACGCGCTGCCCAGGGCGAAAAGCCTTTTGCCCGAATGGTCCCCGGTGCAATCAACGACTGGCTCGACGAGGTTGCGAACGTCGCCGGCGCCGCATTCGACCCCGCGATGGCACGGCTTGGATTGGCCGTCGTCCGCGGCTTGCTACTCGACCTGGTCGCCACCGAAGACGAGTCCGGCGTGGACGCGGCTGCGGAGGCGTTCGTGAATCTGCTCAGCCGGTGACTGCGCGGCGCTTCGCCGGCGAACCGGTGCCCACCCCGAAGAACTTGTATTCGGCGAGTTTGAGCGAGCGCGTGTCGCGCCAGTACTGCCAGGTCATGCCGCTCCACAAGGTCCGGTTGACGCCGTGCTCGTCGAGATACCAGCTGCTGCAGCCACCGGTGTTCCACACCGAGCCGGCCAGCTTCTCCTGCAATTCGGCGTTGAACCGGTCCTGAGCCGTGCGGCTGGGCGCCAACGCCTGAGCTCCGGCCTTATCGACGGCCGCGATCGCCTCGGCGACGTAGTGGATCTGCGATTCGATCATGAACACCACCGACGTGTGACCCAGCCCGGTGTTGGGTCCGAGCAGGAAGAAGAGATTGGGCATGTCGGCGACGGCGATGCCGCGATGCGCTACCACGCCTTCCCGATTCCAGCGGTCCACCAGGTCCTCGCCGCGCGGGCCCTTGACGTCGACATACGTGTAGGAGTCGGTGGTATGAAAGCCGGTGGCGTACACGATGACGTCGACTGGGTGCTCGACCCCGTCGTCGGTGACGATGCCCCCCGCCGTGACGCGGGTGATCCTGTCGGTGATCAGTGTGGTCTTGGGATTGGCCACCGCTTGGTAGTAGTTGCCGGCGAAGAGAATTCGCTTGCAGCCGGCCCGGTAGCTCGGCGTGAGCCTGCGGCGCAGTTCCTTGTCGCGAACGTTGCGCCGGATGTTCCATTTGCCGACCAGTTCGACGGCCCGCAGCAAGCTGGGGCGTTGCGTCATCGCGTAGCCCAGGCCCTCGAGCCCCCAGTAGATTCCCGACCGCACCGCCAGTCGTAGGCCGGGCACCGTCGCAAAGGCCTTGCGCACCGCGTCGGGCAACAGACTGTTCGGCCGCGGCACCACCCACGGCGGGGTGCGCTGATACAGCTGCACCTCGGCAACTGCCGCTTCGCGACGTACCAACTCGGGCACAATCTGTATGGCGCTGGCCCCGGTACCAATGACGGCCACCCGCTTGCCGGTCAAGTCGACGCTGTGGTCCCACTGCGCGGAATGGAAAGCGGCGCCGCGGAATTCATCCATACCGTCGATGTCCGGTAAGCGCGGGATGTGCAGCGCGCCGACGCCCGAGATCAAAAACTGGGTGACATACTCGTCGCCCGACTCGGTGAACACGTGCCAGCGGTATTCGCTGTCATCCCAGTGCGCACGGTTGACCTTCGAGCCGAATCGGATGTAGCGGCGCAGCCCGTACTTGTCGGTGACGCCCTTGAGGTAGTCCAAGATCTCCGGCTGCGGTGAGAACAGCTTGCTCCAGGTGGCCTTCGGCTCGAACGAGAACGAGTACAAGTGTGACGGCACGTCGCAGGCGCAGCCGGGGTAGCTGTTGTCGCGCCAGGTGCCGCCGATTTCGTCGGCCTTCTCCAGGATGACGAACTCCACACCCTGGCGCTGCAGCGCGATGGCCATACCCAAACCGGAGAATCCGGTCCCGATGATCACGGCGCGGGTATGCACGGAAGTCTCTGCTTCGGGCCGGGCTATCGACTCGGCAACACTCATCTGCGCCGCTCCTCCTCATCGCTACGCTCTGCATCGTCGGCGGCGCGACTCATCTGCGCCGCTCCTCCTCAAGTACCCGGTACCCACGGTTCCGGAAAGTGTTCTCCATGGCCGCGGCGATGTCAACGCCGCAGCGGTCAGCTCGCGGCAGAGTCGCGCGGGACCGCGTTGTGGATCGGTTGATCGGGGTCCATTTTGATCCCGAGCAGCTCGGCGGTACCGACGATGACGCCCATCATGATCGTGGTCAGGTGCTCGATGAACTTGTCGCGCGGCATCCGCCGCGGGCTCTGAGCGTCGGATCCCAGCCACCAATCGGTGGCCGACGCGGCCGAACCGAATGCAGCAAAGGCGGTGAGCTCGAACACGGCGGGGTCCAATTCCATTTCGCGCAGCTCGTTGTTGAACATCTCGGCCATCGCGAGGGTGATCTCCCGGCCTTCGTTCAGCGTGCGCAATGTCGACTCGGACTGCTCGGGGAAGCGCCCCTGGATGAAGAAGCGCAGCACATTGGGATGCTCGTCGACCAGGTTGACGTACTCCTCGGCGCTGCGGTGGATGATCTCGCGCACCGAATTGGTGGCGAAGTCGATCGACGGGAAGACCGCCGCCCACAGCATGTCCCGCAGCCGCTCCCCGATCGCCTGAAACAGGTCGGATTTGTCGGTGAAATGCCGGTAGATCTTGGGTTTGGCGGTGCCGGCCTCTTCGGCGATCTCGCGGACACTGAGCTCGGGCCCCAACCGGTCGATAGCGCGGAAAGCCGCCTCGACGATCTCACCGCGCACCTTCTTGCGGTGTTCGCGCCACCGTTCGCTGCGCGCGTCGACCTTGACCCCGGGCTTCACGCTGGGGTGAGGTCGAGGCGGTATAGAAGGTCTAGAAGGTCGCGGGATTCTGACCACGTCAAGCACCATACCCCTCTGCCCTAGCTGACCTGGGCAGACCAGCCGCCCAGGGGCTAGTTATCGCACGCAAAACGCCGGATCGCGTGTGTTAGCTGGCCGCTCGACGCGCGCTGAATCAGAATCTGGCGAGAAGATCACACCACAGCGTGCTGAAGTCGGCAGGACCTCGGCATGGGCGCCGGGCCGTTAAGCAACGTCACACCCAGGATGGCCCAAACCGCCGCGCCGAGGACGATCGCGAGCGCGGTTGGGCCACAAAGCCTCATGGCAGAACCCCCGTTGTTCTGAGTCTCGGTCGCGGCGGGCCGCGCCGCGACCGAGACTTCAGAGCCTACCTGAGTTAAAGCTGAGAAGGGCTCGAATCACCGGCTGGTTTCAGGAATTCGACGAGGGGACGCAGCCGGCCTGCCGTCACAGCATGCAGGACACGCAGCCCTCGACCTCGGTGCCTTCCAGCGCCATCTGACGCAGCCGGATGTAGTAGAGCGTCTTGATGCCCTTGCGCCAGGCGTAGATCTGCGCCTTGTTCACATCGCGGGTGGTCGCGGTGTCCATGAAGAACAGCGTCAGCGACAGGCCTTGGTCCACATGCTGGGTGGCCGCCGCATAGGTGTCGATGATCTTCTCGTAGCCGATCTCATAGGCGTCCTGGTAGTACTCCAGGTTGTCGTTGGTCATGTAGGGCGCCGGGTAGTAGACGCGGCCGATCTTGCCTTCCTTGCGGATCTCGACCTTGGACACGATGGGGTGGATCGACGATGTCGAGTGGTTGATGTAGGAGATCGATCCGGTCGGCGGCACCGCCTGCAGGTTCTGGTTGTAGATGCCATGCTCCTGCACCGACTCTTTCAGTCGCCGCCAGTCGTCTTGGTCGGGAATGCGGATCTCGGCGTTAGCGAAAAGCTGACGCACCTTGTCGGTCTTGGGCTCCCAGATCTGCTCGGTGTACTTGTCGAAGAACTCCCCCGACGCGTACTTGGACTGTGCGAAGCCCTTGAAGCTCGAACCACGTTCGATCGCAATGCGATTCGACGCGCGCAGCGCATGGTAGAGCACGGTGTAGAAGTAGATGTTGGTGAAGTCGACACCCTCTTCGGAGCCGTAGAAGACGTGCTCGCGGGCCAGATAGCCGTGCAGGTTCATCTGCCCCAGACCGATCGCGTGCGAGTCGTTGTTGCCCTGCTCGATCGAGGGCACCGACCAGATATGGGTCTGGTCGCTCACCGCGGTCAGCGCCCGGATCGCCACCTCGATGGTCTGCGCGAAGTCCGGTGAGTCCATTGTCTTGGCGATGTTCAGCGAACCGAGGTTGCACGAAATGTCCTTGCCCACTTTGGCATACGTAAGATCCTCGTTGAACAACGACGGAGTCGAGACCTGCAGGATCTCCGAGCACAGGTTGGAGTGGGTGATCTTGCCCTCGATTGGGTTCGCCCGATTCACCGTGTCCTCGTACATGATGTAGGGGTAACCGGACTCGAACTGCAGCTCGGCCAGTGTCTGGAAGAACTCGCGGGCCTTGATCTTGGTCTTGCGGATGCGCGCGTCGTCGACCATCTCGTAGTACTTCTCGGTGACCGAGATGTCGGCGAACGGCACGCCATAGACACGCTCGACGTCGTACGGCGAGAACAGATACATGTCCTCGTTCTTCTTGGCCAGCTCGAAGGTGATGTCGGGGATCACCACGCCCAGGCTCAGCGTCTTGATCCGGATCTTCTCGTCGGCGTTCTCCCGCTTGGTGTCCAGGAACCGGTAGATGTCCGGGTGGTGGGCGTGCAGGTAAACCGCGCCGGCGCCCTGACGCGCGCCGAGCTGGTTGGCGTAAGAGAACGAATCCTCGAGCAACTTCATGATCGGGATGACACCCGATGACTGGTTTTCGATGTTCTTGATCGGCGCGCCGTGCTCACGAATGTTGCTCAGCAGCAACGCAACTCCGCCGCCCCGCTTGGACAGCTGCAGTGCGGAGTTGATCGAGCGCCCGATCGATTCCATGTTGTCTTCGATGCGCAGCAAAAAGCAGCTAACCGGTTCGCCGCGCTGCTTTTTGCCCGAGTTGAGGAATGTCGGGGTGGCCGGTTGGAACCGGCCCTCGATGATCTCGTCGACCAGCCTCTCGGCCAGCGTGGTGTCGCCTGCGGCCAAAGTCAGCGCGACCATGACGACACGGTCTTCGAATCGCTCCAGATACCGCTTGCCGTCAAAGGTCTTCAACGTGTAGGAGGTGTAGTACTTGAACGCACCGAGGAATGTCGGGAACCGGAACTTCTTGGCGTAGGCGCGATCCAGCAGGGTCTTGACGAAGTTGCGTGAGTACTGGTCGAGAACCTCACGCTCGTAGTAGTTCTCCTTGACCAGGTAGTCGAGTTTCTCGTCCTGATTGTGGAAGAACACCGTGTTCTGGTTGACGTGCTGCAGGAAGTACTGGTGAGCGGCTTCCCGGTCCTTGTCGAACTGAATGTTGCCGTCCGCGTCGTACAGATTCAGCATCGCGTTGAGCGCGTGGTAATCCGTCTCGTCGGGCAGCACATGCGCGCCGGCGGTTACAGGCTCTGCAGCGACGGTTGATGGCACGTCTGTTCCTTCCAAAAGTCAGCGAGACCCTCGCGGACGGCATCGACGTCGTCCGGGGTTCCCATCAGTTCGAAGCGGTAAAGGTAGGGCACGCCACACTTGCGGGACACCACATCGCCCGCATAAGCGAACTCGGCACCGAAATTGTTGTTGCCCGCGGCGATGACACCGCGAATCAATGACCGGTTGTGCTCATTGTTCAAAAAAGCGATGACCTGCTTGGGGACATAGCCACCATCGTTGATGTCCGGGGTAGCACGGCCGCCGCCATAGGTCGGCAGCACCAGCACATACGGCTCGTCGACCTCGATGCGGCCGTGCAGCGGTATCCGCGTGGCGGGAATGCCCAGCTTCTCAACGAAGCGGTGGGTGTTCTCCGACACGCTGGAGAAATAGACCAGGTTGCGGCCCGCGATCTCCATGGCACCGCGCCCCCTTACTTATGCTCGGTCCGCTACGCGGTCAACACCGCACCGGCGAGCCCCTTGATCCGGTCGGGCCGGAAGCCTGACCAGTGCTCGTTACCGGCTACCACTACCGGAGCCTGCAGATATCCCAGCGCCATCACGTAGTCACGAGCCTCGGCGTCCAGGCTGATGTCCACTTTGTCGTAGGCGATGCCCTGCTTGTCCAGCGCCTTGTACGTGGCGTTGCACTGCACACATGCCGGCTTGGTGTAAACGGTGACGGTCATCGGACGACTCCTCTGTCGACGGTGGGACTGGCAACTACTCAGGTCTTGCATGTGCACTGCTATTCAGCAGACCGCCGCGCCTCAGAATTCCCATCTTGCCGATCCGCTTCATCCTGCGTGCGATGCCGGTTGAGGCGGCCCGGTCGACCTGGTGAACCTCGGGTCTGTCGGTGTTCGGAACACTACACCTAGTGGGTGACAATCAGAAGAGATACAAGATGTTCGGAAAAACATTCATGAAATTCCCTGGTCGTAAGCCCTCACCCCGGAGCGGTTCCGGCGTGTCGTAGATCACAAAGCGGTTTCGCGGCGGTGCACATCTAGACTTAGCACTCGGCACCGACAAGTCCCGCCGCCCGGATCCACACAGCAAAGCGCCCCAGCGGCGTGCTATCGCTGGGGCGCGTCCAGGAATCAGCCGACTTCGGCGACCAGCTTGCCCACCGCATCGCGCACGTTTGATGCCACCTCGGCGTGCTCCCGCGGATGTTGACCGTTGAGCGACCCGAACGGCACCGACAGCTTGATCGACTCGACGACACGCGGGCCGGCGATCCCAAACGACTTGCGGGTCTCGTCGTGTGCCCAGACGCCGCCAAACTTGCCGAACGACCCGCCGATGACCGCCAATGGCTTGTCCTTGAGTGCGCCATTGCCGAACGGCCGGGAAAGCCAGTCGATGGCGTTCTTCATGACCGCCGGGATGCTGCCGTTGTATTCCGGGGTCACCACCAGGGCGGCATCGGCCTCGGCCGCGGCGGCCCGCAGCGCAGTCACCGGGGCCGGCACGTTCTCGTTGTCGATGTCTTCGTTGTAGAACGGCAGCTCACCGAGCTGGTCGAAGGTCGTTACGGTAACGCCCTCTGGCGCGACCTCTGCCGCCAACTCGGCGATCTGACGGTTGATCGATGCGGCGCGCAGGCTTCCTACCAACGTCAACACCTTGATGTCCGACATGTGCTTGTCCCTCCAATAGTTGGTCTACATCCTTGCACGACTTAAACGGACCGTAGTCCGAATTATTCCATCCGAGCTAAAGTGCAGGCGTGACCGCTGTCGATTGGCTGGGCGAGCAACGCCCTCGCACTCCGCTGGAGCGCGGCGACGCAGCCCGCAACCGGGTGCTGCTGCTGGACGCCGCGCGTCGGCTCATCGCCGAGCGCGGGGCCGATGCGGTCAGCATGGAC
>DATJOR010000365.1:0-7315 GCA_035506875.1 Mycobacterium sp. | reverse complement strand
GATCTTCTCCACGCTGTGCTCCACCGTGGAGATCGACGAGGCCTTCCGCTGGTCGGAGGAGAACCCCAACCTGCAGCGCAAGGCCGAGATCGTGATGGAGTACTACCGCGGCGACGAGCCGCTCAAGCGCAAGGTGGCCTCCACGCTGCTGGAAAGCTTCCTGTTCTACTCCGGGTTTTACCTGCCGATGTACTGGTCGAGCCGGGCCAAGCTGACCAACACCGCGGACCTGATCCGGCTGATCATCCGCGACGAAGCCGTGCACGGCTACTACATCGGCTACAAGTTTCAGCGCGGGCTCGCCCTGGAGGACGCGGCCAGGCAGGCTGAGTTGAAGGACTACACCTACGAGCTGCTGTTCGAGCTTTACGACAACGAGGTGGAGTACACCCAGGATCTCTACGACGGAGTCGGGCTGACCGAAGACGTCAAGAAGTTCCTGCGCTACAACGCCAACAAGGCGCTGATGAACCTCGGTTACGAGGCGCTGTTCCCGCGCGACGAGACCGACGTCAACCCAGCCATCCTGTCCGCGTTGTCGCCCAACGCAGATGAAAACCACGACTTCTTCTCCGGATCGGGATCGTCGTACGTCATCGGCAAGGCCGTCGTCACCGAAGACGAGGACTGGAACTTCTAGACCCATAGGTCGCTTGTGCGTATTCGGCTGCTCTTGCAACCCGCTTGGCTGCGATTCCTCGTGTGGGCAACGCTGCTCGCGGTGGTGTGGGGCGGGCTCACCAGCTTCCAGTCGCACGCTGAGGTCGAAAGCACAATCCTGTCGGCGATCGTCTTCGGTGCGGCCGTCGCGGGATATTTCACGGTCACCACGCAGGGCATTCACCGGGGAGCAGTCGCGGCGGTTTCCGGACTGGACCACGCGGGACGTTCGCAGGCGATCGACGCGGTCTTACACGGCAAGGTGCCTGCTGATCCTGACGTGCGGGCATCGGCGACCCTGCTGGGCAGGGTGTTTCTTCGCAACAAGTCTGCCGATCAGCTGAAGCGACAGGAACTTTGGACCTGGCTGGTGTTCGGGATCCTCATCGTGGCCGGGGTCGCGGCCGCTGTAGTAATCGTCAACGACAGGTTCTATTACTTGGTGATCGCCGTCCTGGCTGCGATCGTGCTGCCGTTCTCGTTATTCACGCTGCGGCGTATTCAACGAAATGTCGCGCTGCTCGCTGAGGGCCCTCACTAGTCGGCGCTCACCCCGTCACACGCCGACCGGAACGGTGCGCGCGTTGATCAGGGTGGGCCGGTCGCGGTCGGCGACACCGGCTGCCACCAACTCGGTGACCTCGTCGATGGTGTGCGCCTCATGGGCGTCGACGCCGTAGCTCGCGGCGGTTGCCACCACGTCGAGTCCCGGCACGTCGAGTCCCGGGACGCCCGGCGTCTTCTCCCACACGCCGAACTCCTTGACCACGCCGTACTCGGCGTTGGACGCGACCACAACCGTGACCGGAATCTGGTAGCGTGCCGCGGTCCACAGCGCGGTGATCGCGTAATGCATTGAGCCGTCACCCATTAGCGCGACAACCGGACGATCGGGGGCCGCCAGCTGAGCGCCGACGGACGCCGGTAATCCCCAGCCGAGTCCACCGCCCGCGGCCGACAAATGGGAGAACGGGTGACCGGGTCGAATAGCTTCGGTGATGGCAATCTCGTTGCTGCCGGCCTCGCTGACCCACAGTGTCTCGGCGGGCGCGGCCTTCCCGACCGCGGTCCACAGCGCAGCTGGCCGCAACGGTGCTTGCGCCGTTTCGGTGTCGGGGATCGCAGCACGGGGTGCCGGGGCCTGTCGTTGGGTTGGTTTCGCGGCGTCGAGCAGGGCCTGAGTGGCGCTGGCCAGGTCGGCGACGATCGCCTCCCCGACGGGGGCGCGGGCGGCTTCGTCGGGATCGTTGGTGATGTGAATCATGCTGGCGCCTTCGGGCAAATACGGCCCAGGCACTTGTGGGTAGTAACGGAAAACCGGTGTGCCGATGGCAACCAACAGATCGTGTCCGGCCAGTGCCTTCGAAATCCAGCCCGCGCCGGGCGGCAGGGCGCCTCGATACAGCGGATGATTCTCCGGGAATCCGCTCCAGCCGGTCAGCGGGGCGGTCCACACCACCGATTGGGTGCGCTCGGCCAACCCGACCACCGACTCCCACGCGCCGTAGCGTTCGACATCACCGCCCACGATGAACGCCGGCGACTTCGCCTTTTCCAAACGCGCACAGATCCGTTCGGCGAGTTCGGCGGGAAACCCGGTCGCGTGGGTCACCGAGCGCTCACGCACCACGGCGATGTCGGCGGCCTGGGCATCGTCGAGTTCAACCGGCATATCGTCCATCGGCAGCGAGACGAACACCGGGCCCATCGGCGGGGTGGTGGCCAGGTGAATGGCACGGGCCAGCACGGCCGGCGCTTCGCTCGCGATGGCCGGCTCGGCGGCCCATTTCACGAACGGCCTTGGCACGGTGGTGGGTTCGATGTTGGTCAGCAGGCAGTACTGATTCTGCATGTTCCGCCGCTGATTGCCGGCCGTCACGATCAGAGGGGTCTTGTTGCAGTAGGCGTTGTAAAGCTGGCCTTGAGCGTTGCCCATGCCGGGCGCGGTGTGCAGGTTGACCAGAGCGGGGCGGCCGGTGATCTGTGCATACGCGTCGGCCATGCCGACCGGGATCATCTCCTGCAGTCCGAGGTAGTAGCGAAAATCGTCTGGAAAGTCTTGCAGCAGAGCAAGTTCCGATGATCCCGGATTTCCGAAAAAAGTCGTCAGATTGTGGGCGCGCAGCAGATCGAGGATCGCGTTGCGGACGGTGGTCATGCTGCCTCCGATATCGTTGGGCCGGCGTCGTGCTCTGGGGTGGCGAACTAATCCTCTGTCCAGGTGGGTGGGAGCGCAACGGTTACCGTCCCAACGTGGCGTGGCAATCGTTGTGCTCGCGCACAGGCCACATCGGCGGGGGCCATGCGTTCACCGGCGCGGTCGGGCCAGGTGCCGAGGAGTCGCTGACTGTTCGGTGACGTCCGGCGCGGGCTGGCGTCCAGCCATCGCTCGCGTCGCTCGCGGCTGGTTGGTCGCTGAAGTCGCTGTCTTGCTGGCGAATTCGATGTGTTGCGGCTTGACTTCGATTACGACGCCTTTGGCCCGCACGCCGTCGCGACTAAGCCGGTCAAACTCGTAGACCGATCGGATCAGCCAGGTCGCGTATCCGACCACGATCGACGCGCAGATCACCATGGCCCACCGCGACGCCGTCGCCGACCAGTCAGCGGCGAACGGCATGATGGAGGCGAGGAACCAGCCCAGCATCGGGTCATGCGGCGGTAGTGACCTGCTCCTTCGCCCGAGGCGACGAATGCGGCGAAAGATGAACGGTGCATGAATTGTCTGGACGGTGTCGTGCGATGCTAGCGCCACTGACCAACATTTCGTGACACTTATGACGTGGCGATAACACCATCTTCTACGGCGGCGTTCTTCCGTTCCGTGATCCAGTGGCTGCAGGTCGGCTACCCCGAAGGCGTTCCGGGTCCGGACCGTGTGCCGTTGCTTGCGCTACTGCAAAGCACACCGCTCACCGACGATGAAATCACCGAAGTCGTCGACGCCATCGACGAGGACGTCGACGGCCCGGTTGACCGTGACGTGATCGCAGACTTCATCTCGGACATGACGCAATACGACGCCGGTCCCGAGAACATCGCGCGGGTGGCCGCCAGGCTTGCCGCTGCCGGTTGGCCGCTGGCGGGTATAGGCGATAAGTCTTACGGCGACGGGTCTAACGGCGAAGCCGCGTCCTGAGACGCCGGCGTCACAAGCCTGACGTATCGATCACGAATCGGTAGCGCACGTCGCTGGCCAGCACTCGTTCGTAGGCCTCGTTGATGTAATCCGGCTGGATGACTTCGATTTCGGGTGTTACATCGTGCTCGGCGCAGAAGTCCAGCATCTCCTGGGTTTCGGCGATTCCGCCGATGTTCGACCCGGACAGGCTGCGTCGCGCCAGCGCCAGCGGGAAGGCCGGCACTTCCATCGGGTGTTCGGGGATACCCAGCTCGACGAGCGTGCCGTCGACGTCAAGCAGGTTCAGGTAGTCGCCGAGCTTGAGGTTGGCCGAGACGGTGTTGAGGATCAGGTCGAAGCTGCCGCGAAGCTTCTTGAAGGTGTCCGAGTCGGCGGTGGCGTAGTAGTGGTTCGCACCCAGACGCAGTCCGTCCTCCATTTTCTTCAGCGACTGCGACAACACCGTCACGTCGGCGCCCATCGCCGCGCCCAGCTTGACGCCCATGTGACCAAGGCCGCCGAGGCCGATGATCGCGAGCCGCGTGCCCTGCCCCGCTTTCCAGTGCCGCAGCGGCGAGAAGAGCGTGATGCCGGCGCACAACAGCGGCGCCGCTTCGTCCAGCGGCAGCGAGTCGGGGATGCGCATGACGAAGTTTTCGTTGACGACGACTGCCTGGCTGTAGCCGCCCTGTGTCGGCGTGCCGTCTTTGTCGATGGAGTTGTAGGTGAACGTCGCGCCCGGCTTGCAGTACTGCTCAAGACCGGCCTGACAGCTGCTGCATTTACCGCAGGAGTTGACCATGCAGCCGACGCCGACGTGGTCGCCCACCTTGTATTTGGTGACCTCAGCGCCGACGGCACTCACCACGCCGGCGATTTCGTGACCGGGCACCACCGGGTAATTGGGTGTGCCCCATTCGGCCTTCACGGTGTGGATGTCGGAGTGGCAGATCCCGGCGAACTTGATGTCGATGGCCACGTCGTGCGGGCCGGGGTCGCGGCGGGTGATCGTGGTTTTGGTCAGGTGCCCCGTGGAATCGGAGGCGGCATAAGCGGAAACAGTGCTCATTGAACAATCCTCTTGAGTGCGCTTGTTTCAGTATCGAATCCTATTAGACGCCGCCAGATTAGCATAGATAGGCTATGTATTAGCCGTGGTGCGGTGGACGTCACAGACCGCCGGTCCTCAGTTGATCGGGGCGTTTACCCAGCGCAGGTCGTCGATGATCCCGCGGGCCGCGACGACGCCCTCGCCGGTCTGCCATATTTCGTTGTTGACCACGAAAATCCGGTTGTCCCGGTTCGCCGCCAGCTTGCGCCACGGGCCGCTGTCGAAGATGGTGGCGGCGCGATCCTTGGCGCCTGACGACGCGAACGACACATAAACCAGATCGCCGTCGGCCGCCGAGAAGTCCGGGTTGCCGGCCAGATCGGCGTCAGTGCTGCCCAGCTCGAGGTAGGGCTTATCGGTAAACCGTTGTGATGCAGGGCGATCGACGCCGACTATGCGCAGCACGCTGCCCGGAAAGTTTGCGGCGCCATATATCCGGATGGTGTTCTCGGTGAACTGCACGATCGATGCTTGGTAGTGCGGGGCGTCGTGTGCAGCGCCGTCGTCGTGGGCTCTCTTGGTGAAGTCGTCGATCACGCCCTCTGCGGAGTCGGCGCGCCCGGTCGCCTCGCCCACCCTGGACAGGTTGTCCTCCCAGGCCGCACCGGGGGCCGCGGTGAACACCGTCGGCGCGATGGCGGCCAGCGCCGAATACAACTTCGGCGTCAACGCTTGCGAGCCCAGGATCAAATCCGGCTTGGCCGCCTTGATCGCCGCCAGGTCGGGACTGTTGCGGGTGCCCACGCCCGGCAGCCGATGCACGACGGTGCCCAGGTAGGACGGCTGGCTCGAGGAACCCTCCGGCAGGGCGGCCGCGACGATCCGCGACTGCAGGCCCAGCGCGCACAGGGCGTCGAGCTGGTCGCCGGAGAGCACGACGATGCGCTGAGGGTCGGAGGGCACTTGGGCCGTGTCGGGCTGCACGCCGGCCGCGTTGTGAGCGGTCCGGGTCGGTGGCCCGGGATCCGGCTCAGCCGGCTGCGGCGCGCACGAATCGTCGGGTCGGCGCTGGTTGCCTAAAACGCCAGCTCCCGCGATTTGGGTGGTGCTGGTGATCGCGGAACCGGTGGTCGACGCTGACGAGCCGCCACCGGGCGGCTCGGCCGTGCACGCGGTGCACAGGGCGGCCGAAATCGCTGTCGCGGCGGCAGCAAGCACGACAGGTTGCGCACCCCTGAACAGCACGGGTCCGACGGTAACACCGACGAACAGCGTCCTTTCAAATCGTGTACGACGGTTTGTAGGACCAGTCGCTCACCGGGCGCGGCCGAAGGCTAGACTCAAGAGCCACTGATCCCAGTTGCCCTGCCCGATGTTTGGAGGAGCTCTTGACCACCGAAGCGCCCCCGCTGGGAGAACTCGAGGCGAGTCGTCCATACCCGCCCCGAACAGGCCCTAAAGGCAACCTTGTCTACCGGCTGATCACGACCACCGATCACAAGATGATCGGCATCATGTACGTGGTCACCTGCTTCATTTTCTTCTTCGTCGGTGGCCTGTTGGCACTGCTGATGCGTACCGAGCTGGCCGCGCCGGGTCTGCAGTTCTTATCGAACGAGCAGTTCAACCAGCTGTTCACCATGCACGGCACGATCATGCTGCTGTTCTATGCGACTCCGATCGTGTTCGGCTTCGCCAACCTGGTGCTGCCATTGCAGATCGGCGCGCCCGACGTGGCGTTCCCGCGGCTGAACGCCTTCTCGTTCTGGCTGTTCTTGTTCGGCGCCCTGATCGGCATGGCCGGTTTCATCAGCCCCGGTGGGGCCGCCGACTTCGGGTGGACCGCCTACACGCCGTTGACCGACGCCATCCACTCGCCCGGTCCGGGCGGCGACCTGTGGATCATGGGGCTGATCGTTGCCGGTCTGGGCACCATCCTGGGCGGGGTCAACATGATCACCACCGTGGTCTGCATGCGGGCGCCGGGCATGACGATGTTCCGGATGCCGATCTTCACCTGGAACATCCTGGTGACGTCGATTCTGGTGCTGATCGCGTTCCCGCTGCTGACCGCGGCATTGTTCGGGCTGGCCGCCGACCGGCACCTGGGCGCCCACGTCTACGACCCGGCCAACGGCGGAGTTCTGCTGTGGCAGCACCTGTTCTGGTTCTTCGGTCACCCCGAGGTGTACATCGTGGCGTTGCCGTTCTTCGGCATCGTGACCGAGATCTTCCCGGTCTTCGCCCGTAAACCGATCTTCGGCTACACGACGCTGGTCTACGCGACGCTGTCGATCGCCGCGTTGTCGGTAGCGGTGTGGGCGCACCACATGTTCGCCACCGGCGCGGTGCTGCTGCCGTTCTTCTCGTTCATGACCTATCTGATCGCGGTGCCGACCGGCATCAAGTTCTTCAACTGGATCGGCACCATGTGGCGGGGCCAGCTGACGTTCGAGACGCCGATGCTGTTCTCGGTCGGCTTC
>DATJOR010000364.1:0-26092 GCA_035506875.1 Mycobacterium sp. | reverse complement strand
GCTCGACAAAACCGGATAGAACGTGTTCTAGTTTCTTGCGTGAAGCAGGTGTTTAGCCGCGATGAGCTGGCCGCCGCGTTCGAGACGTTCGAGCAGACCGTCGCGCGTGCCGCCGAGACCAAGAACTGGGACGCCTGGGTGCAGCACTACACGCCGGACGTCGACTACATCGAGCACGCGGCGGGCACGATGAAAGGCCGTGAGCAGGTGCTCACCTGGATCCGCGAGACGATGTCGACCTTTCCCGGCAGCCACATGACGGCGTTTCCGTCGCTGTGGTCGGTGATCGACGACGCGACCGGGCGCATCATCTGCGAGCTGGACAACCCGATGCGCGACCCGGGTGACGGCACCATCATCAGCGCGACGAACATCTCGATCATCACCTACGCGGGAGACGGCCTGTGGTGCCGGCAAGAAGACATCTACAACCCGCTGCGCTTTTTGCAGGCGGGCATCAAGTGGTGCAGGAAAGCCGAGGCGCTGGGCACCCTTGACGATGACGCGGCCCGCTGGATGCGTCAGTACGGAGGCCAACAGCAATGACTACGGCACCCAAGCTGGTCATCGGGGCCAACGGGTTTTTGGGCTCGCATGTCACCCGCCAACTCGTCGCCACGGGCGCCGAAGTGCGCGCGATGGTGCGCCCGACCGCCAACACCCGCAGCATCGACGACCTCGACGTCCACCGGTTCCACGGTGACGTCTTCGACACCGCGACCGTGCGCCAGGCGATGGACGGTTGCGACGAGGTGTACTACTGCGTCGTCGACACCCGAGCCTGGCTACGGGACCCGGCACCGCTGTTTCGCACCAACGTCGAGGGACTGCGCAACGTTCTGGATGTGGCCAAAGACGCTGGCCTGCGACGCTTTGTCTTCACCAGCACTTACGCGACGGTAGATCGGCGTCACGGCCATGTAGCCACCGAAGCGGACCGGATCGGCAACCGGCGGGTAAGCCCCTACGTCCAGTCCCGGGTGCAGGCCGAGGACCTGGTCCTGCGTTATGTCGCCGAGCATGGCCTGCCTGCCGTCGCCATGTGCGTTTCGACGACGTACGGCCGCGGCGACTGGGGCCGCACGCCGCACGGCGCGTTCATCGCCGGCGCGGTCTACGGCAAGCTGCCGTTCCTGATGAACCGCATCCAACTGGAAGCGGTCGGTGTCGACGACGCGGCCCGCGCGATGATCTTGGCTGCCGAACGCGGCCGCGACGGCGAGAAGTACTTGATCTCCGAGCGGATGATTCCGCTGAGAGAGGTCGTCAAGATCGCCGCCGACGAGGCTGGGGTGCCCGCGCCGCAACGGTCGATCTCGGTGCCGATGCTGTACGCGCTGGGTGCGATGGGCAGCCTGCGGGCCAAACTGACCGGCAAGGACGCCGAACTCAGCCTCGAATCCGTGCGGATGATGCGCGCTGAGGCCCCCGTCGACCACAGCAAGGCGTGCCGCGAACTGGGTTGGGAGCCAAGGCCGGTCGAGGAGTCCATCCGCGAGGCCGCGCGGTTCTGGGCGGAGTTGAAGAACGCCAGGCAGAACAGCAAGACGGCGCCCTCCGACTGAGTCGAAATCGCTATTAACTTAACTCACCCAGACTCCCCGCGTGTCTGACGTAGCTGAAGTGGTTTCTGTTACATAGTGTGACGCATGGTGAATGTGTGGTGCCCCGGCACTGAAACACGCCATCCGTCGCTGCGTAGTAGCTCCACCTGGTGTGCCCCGAGGCGCCGGTGACGACCACGACGCCGGCCCGGCTCACCGACTACGTGCGTGACCAGCTCCAGGCCCCGCTGGCGACAATCGGCGGCTTCGCCCACATGTGCGTGCTGGCCGGAAAAGCGTTGTTCCGGACGCCGTTTCACTGGCGCGAGTGCATCGTCCAGTCCTGGTTCATCACCAGAGTCGCGATGCTGCCCACCATCGCGGTATCGATACCGCTGACCGTCCTCATCGTGTTCACGCTCAATACCCTGTTGGCCGCGTTCGGGGCCGCCGACATCTCGGGTGCGGGCGCGGCGCTCGGTGCGGTCACCCAGCTGGGGCCGCTGACCACCGTGCTGGTGGTGGCCGGCGCCGGGTCGACCGCCATTTGTGCCGACTTAGGTGCACGGACCATCCGCGAAGAAATCGACGCGATGGAGGTACTCGGCATCGACCCCATCCACCGACTGGTGGTGCCGCGGGTGGTGGCGGCGACCGTCGTCGCCTTGCTGCTCAACGGAACCGTCATCACCATCGGGTTGGTCGGCGGCTTCATCTTCGGCGTCGGTCTGCAGAACGTGTCGGGCGGCGCGTATCTGGCCACGCTGACCCTGGTGACCGGTCTGCCTGAAGTGGTCATTGCGACGATCAAAGCCGCGATATTCGGAACGATCGCCGGCCTGGTGGGCTGCTACCGCGGGCTGACGACGAAGGGCGGTCCCAAAGGAGTGGGCGTCGCCGTGAACGAGACGTTGGTGTTGTGCGTGCTCGCCCTGTTCGCGGTCAACGTGGTGCTGACCACCATCGGCGTGCGGTTCGGGACGGGCCGCTGAATGTCGACGGCTACGGTTCTGCGCGCACGCTTTCCGGGCGCCGTTGCGAACTTCAACCGCTATGTCGGCGGATCCATCCGGGCATTCAACAAGGCCGGGCACCTCGCTAGGTTCGCCGTGATCGGCGGCTGGTCGACCGGGTGGGCGGTGCGCCACTACCGCAGGGAGACCCTGCGCCTGATCGCCCAGATCGGCATGGGCACCGGAGCCATGGCCGTCGTCGGCGGCACCGCCGCGATCGTCGGTTTCGTGACGCTGTCCGGCGGATCGCTGATCGCCATCCAGGGATTCGCATCGCTGGGCAACATCGGCGTCGAGGCGTTCACCGGATTCTTCGCCGCACTGGCCAATGTGCGGGTGGTCACCGCGGTGGTCACCGGTGTCGCGCTGGCGGCCACCGTCGGTGCCGGCGCGACCGCCGAGCTGGGGGCCATGCGGATCAGCGAGGAGATCGATGCGCTTGAAGTGATGGGCATCAAGTCGATCGCGTTCCTGGTGTCGACCCGACTGATGGCGGGACTGGTCGTCGTCGTCCCGCTCTATGCTATGGCGCTGGTGATGTCCTTCCTGTCGGGACAGGTTGTCACCACACTCTTTTACGGCCAGTCGGTCGGCACCTACGAGCACTACTTCCAGACATTCCTGCGCACCGAGGACGTGTTCTGGTCGGGTGCGGAGGTCATCGTGATGGCGGTGATCGTGATGATTACGCACTGCTACTACGGGTACAACGCCAGCGGTGGCCCGGTCGGCGTCGGCGAAGCCGTTGGACGATCGATGCGTTTCTCGCTGGTGTCAACGGTGATCGTCGTCCTGTTGACCTCCCTCGCGCTCTACGGCGTCGACCCGAACTTCAACCTCACGGTGTAGCCGCGATGCCGAAGCCGACAAAGGAACGCAAGCCTCGAACCTGGCCGGACACCCTGGCGGCGGTGGGGCTGTTTCTGGCATGTGCACTGGTACTTGCGTTGATATACGGGCAGTTTCGCGGGGACTTCGCCTCTAAGGTCCGCCTGACGATGCTGGCCTCGCGTGCCGGCCTGGTGATGGACAAGGGCTCGAAGGTCACCTATAACGGCGTGAGCATCGGTCGGGTAGCCGGTATCTCCGAGGTCCAGCACGACGGCAAACCGGCGGCCAAGTTCGCGCTCGACGTGGACCCGAAGTATGTCGATCTGATTCCGGCAAACGTGATTGCCAAGATCCAGGCGACCACGGTGTTCGGCAACAAATATGTGTCATTCACTTTGCCGAAAGACCCTTCGTCGCAGTCGATCACACCAGCGGCGGTGATTGACGCGACGTCGATCACGACCGAATTCAACACGGTGTTCCAGACGCTCGTCGAGCTTGCGCAAAGCGTCGACCCGGTCAAGGTGAACCTCACATTGAGCGCGGCGGCGCAGGCACTCAGTGGATTGGGGGACAAGTTCGGTCAGTCGATCGTCAACGGCAACAAGATCCTCGACGACCTGAATCCACAAATGCCGACGATCCGCCATGACATCCAACAGCTTGCGGCTCTCGCGGACGTGTATGCCAATGCCGCGCCGGATCTTTTTGACGCGCTGCACAATGCGGTGACAACGGCACGCACGCTCAACCGGCATCAGGCCGAGCTGGACGCTGCGTTGTTGGCCGCTTCCGGCTTCGCCAACACTGGGGCAGACATTTTCACCCGCAGTAAGCCGTATTTGATCCGCGTCCTCGCCGACCTAGTGCCCACCGCGAACCTGCTCGACACCCACAGCCCGGCGCTGTTCTGCACCCTCCGGAACTTCGCCGATCTCGCGCCGAAAGTCGCGGTGCTGGAGAGCGGCAACCATTACGCGGCGCAACTCGGCGTCGCGATTGCGGGCACCGAGAACCCGTATGTGTATCCGGACAATTTGCCGCGGGTCAATGGGCGGGGCGGACCCGGCGGCAAACCGGGTTGCTGGCAACCGATCACCCGTGACCTATGGCCGGCACCGTATTTGGTGATGGACTCCGGCAACAGCATTGCGCCGTACAACCACTTCGAGCTCAGTCAGCCCCTCGCCAGCGAGTACGTTTGGGGACGCCAGTACGGGGAGAACACGATCAACCCATGAGAATCACCGGTACGGCCATCCGGCTCGCTGCTGTCGCATCCGTGCAGTTGCTGTTCACCTTGATCATCGTCGTGGTTTTCGGTCAGGTGCGCTTCGACCGGACCAACAGTTACTCCGCAGAGTTCAGCAACGCCAGCGGTTTACGTGCCGGTCAGTTCGTCCGCGCCTCGGGTGTCGAGGTCGGCAAGGTCAAAAAGGTCGACCTGGTGGAGGGCGACAAGCGGATACGCGTGGACTTTTCCGTCGATCGCTCGGTGCCGCTGTACCAGTCGACGACCGCGGAGATCCGGTACGCCGACCTCATCGGCAACCGGTATCTGGAACTCAACCGCGGAACGGGGGAAGGCGCCGAAAGAGGCTTGCCACCAGGCGGATTCATTCCGTTATCCCGTACCGAGCCGGCCCTGGACCTCGACGCGCTCATCGGTGGCTTCAAGCCGTTGTTCCGAGCTCTGGATCCGCAGAAGGTCAACGCCATCGCCTCATCGATCATCACCGTCTTCCAGGGCGAGGGCGGCACCATCAACGACATCCTGGACCAGACCGCGCAGCTGACTGGCCGCTTGGCCGAAAGCGACCGGGCGATCGGTGAGGTGATCACCAATCTGAACACCGTGCTGGACACCACGGTTCGGCATCGAAAACAGTTCGACGAGACGATCGATAAATTCCAGGTACTCATCACCGGCTTGAAAGACCGAGCCGCTCCCCTCGCAGAGGGCACCGCGCATATCAGCGACGCGGCGGGGACGGTGGCAGACCTGCTGGCCGACAACCGGGCCCTGCTGCACGACACGGTTGGCCGCTTGGAAACCGTCGCCGCGCCACTGGTCGAGCAGCAAGACCAGCTCAGCAATCTGGTCGGAAAGCTGCCAAGCGCGTTCAACATCATCGGACGTGCCAGCGGCATCTACGGCGACTTCTTCAACTTCTACCTCTGCGATCTTGCCCTCAAGGTCAATGGGCTTCAGCCGGGCGGCCCGGTTCGTTCGGTCAAGCTGTGGGCGCAGCCGTCAGGCAGGTGCACCCTGCAATGAGAGCGCTGCAACCTGCCAACCGGGTACGTGTCGGGGCCTTGGCCATCGCCGTGATAGTGCTCGTTGTCGGTGTGGGACAAAGCTTTAGCAGCCTGCCGATGCTGTTCGCCACCGCGAACTACTACGCCCAGTTCAGCGACTCAGGCGGATTGAGCAAAGGCGACAAGGTGCGCATCCTCGGCATGGACGCCGGCACCGTGCAAGACCTCAAGATCGACGGGAACCACGTGCTGATGAAGTTTTCGACCGGCACGCGCACCATCGGTAGTGAGAGCAGGCTGGCGATCCGCACCGACACGCTGCTGGGCAAGAAGGTGCTCGAGATCGAGCCGCGAGGTAGCAGGCCGCTGCGGCCGGGCGCCGTGTTGCCTCTGGGGCAGAGCACCACTCCCTATCAGATTTATGACGCGTTCTTCGACGTCACCAAAGGCGCCTCGGGCTGGAACATCGAGACAGTCAAGAAGTCGCTGAACGTGTTGTCCCAGACCGTCAACCAAACGTCCCCGCACTTGAGTGCGGCCCTCGATGGCGTGGCCAAGTTCTCCGACACCCTCGGCAAGCGCGACGAGCAACTGAAACACCTGCTCACCGAGGCCAGGAAGGTGGCCAGCGTCCTCGGTGACCGCAGTCAACAGATCAACACTCTGCTGCGCAACACTCAGGTTTTGCTGGCGGCGTTCAACGAGCGTGGCCGAGCCATTGACGGGTTGCTGGCCAACGTGGCGGCCTTTTCCACCCAGGTGCAGGGTCTCATCAAGGACAACCCGAACCTGCACCACCTGCTCGAGCAGCTGCGGACCGTGACCGACGTGCTGGTTGCGCACAAGAAAGACCTTGCCGCCGTGCTGACCACGCTGCGCAACTACACCGCGGCGTTGAGCGAAGCGGTCGGCTCCGGACCCTACTTCAAGGTGATGATCGGCAACCTGCTGCCGTACTGGATCCTGCAGCCATGGGTGGACGCCGCATTCAAGAAGCGCGGGATCGACCCGGAAAACTTCTGGCGCAGTGCAGGATTGCCGGCGTTCCGGTTCCCCGACCCGAACGGCACCCGATTCGCCAACGGCGCGCCGCCACCGGCGCCGCCGGTACTCGAGGGCACCCCGGATCACCCGGGACCCGCAGTGGCGCCCGGCTCACCGTGCTCGTATGTCCCACCGCCGGAACTCCTTCCGCGGCCGGGCAACCCGATGCCGTGCGCAGGTATCAATCAGGGGCAGGGTCCCTTCGGGCCGAATGGGCCGTATCCGGCGTTGCCCGACGTGCTCTCCTCGCCGGCGAATCCGAATGGCCTACCCCCGACGCCCGGGGTCCCGGACGCCGGGCGCCCCGGAGAGCCCGCGCCCGACGTGCCGGGCACACCGGTGCCACTGCCGCCCAACGCGCCACCGGGGGCACGCCGGGAGGGCTTGCAACCGGCCGGTCCGATCGCGCCGCCGTCGACGTTCGCACCCGGGCTGCCGCCCGGACCCACAGCGCCGCCCGGGCCGGGCCCGCGGCTACCGGCGCCGTTCATCACACCCGGCGGAGATGGGGGGTAACAGTCGATGAGCACGATCTTCGATATCCACAAACTCCAACTGCCGCGCCTGTCGCGCACGGCGGTGATCATCGGATCGCTGATTCTGGCGTGCGGTCTGATCGCGGCCGTGGTCGGCGCGCAGCTGTACAAGAGACTGACCAATAACACTGTGGTCGCTTATTTCCCGGAGACCAACGCGCTGTACGCGGGGGACAAGGTTGTGATCATGGGTATCCGCGTCGGCGCGATCGACAGCATCCAACCCGTCGGCGACAAAATGAAGGTGACCTTCCACTACTCCAACAAATACAAGGTGCCCGCCAACGCACAAGCGGCAATCCTCAACCCCACGCTGGTCGCCTCACGCAGCATTCAGTTGGAGCCTCCCTACGACGGCGGACCGGTGTTGGCCGATAATGCGGTGATCCCAGAAGACCGCACCCAGGTGCCGGTCGAGTGGGATGACCTGCGCAACAACATCACCCATATCATCAACGACCTCGGCCCAACCAAAGATCAGAAGAAGGGGCCGTTCGGTGACATTATCGAATCCTTCGCCGACGGGTTGGCGGGCAAGGGCAAGCAGATCAACAACACGCTGGACAGCTTGTCGGCCGCACTGACCACGCTGGATGAAGGCCGCGGGGATTTTTTCTCGGTGCTGCACAGCCTGGCGTTGTTCGTCAACGCGCTGCACCGAGACGACCGACAGTTCGTCGCGCTGAACAACGACCTGTCCCAATTCACCGACAGACTCACCAGTTCGGATCAGGCCGCAGCTAACGCCATACAACAAACCGACAGCCTGCTCTCCACCGCCAGCGCGTTCCTGGTCGAGAATCGCGAAGTGCTGACGCACGACGTCAACAACCTCGGCGAAGCCACCACCGCGATCATGCAGCCAGAACCGCGCGAGGGTTTGGAGACTGCCCTGCATATATTGCCGAACATGGCCGCCAACGTACTGGCGATCTACGAGCCGGCCCACGGCAGTTTGACCGGGGTGGCTGCGCTGACCAACTTCGCCAATCCAATGCAGTTCATTTGCAGTGCAATTCAGGCCGGCAGCCGACTTGGTTATCAAGATTCAGCGGAGCTGTGTGCGCAATATCTGGCGCCCATCATGGATGCGATCAAGTTCAACTATTTCCCGTACGGAATCAACCTGTTCAGTTCCGCCGACACGTTACCCAAGAACATCGCCTACTCCGAGCCGCGGCTACAGCCGCCGCCGGGCTACAAGGACACCACCGTTCCGGGGATCTTCTCACCGGATACCCCGTGGTCGCACCGCAACTCCGAACCGGGATGGGTTGTCGCGCCGGGTATGCAAGGAGTGCAGGTCCAGCCGGCCACGGCGAGCCTACTGACCGCGGCATCCTTGGCCGAGTTGATGGGCGGCCCCGATATCCCACCGCCACCGCGAGGGCAGAACATGGCTGGACCGCCGGATGCCTACAACGAGAACAGCCCGCTGCCGCCGCCGTGGTATCCGCAACCACTGCCCTCGCCGACGGCACCTCCGCCGGCTCCTGGACCGACCCGGCCGGGGCAGTGAAGACGCTGCGGCTGATGCGCCGCAAAGCTTGGCAGGCATTGGCATTGCTGACGGCCACGGTCGTGCTGACATCGTGCGGGCACTGGCGTGGTATCGCCAATGTGCCGCTGCCCGGCGGCCCCGGCAGTGGAAAAGGCTCCTACACCATCTACGTTCAGATGCCGAATTCGTTGGCGCTCAACGCTAACAGCCGGGTGCTGGTGGCCGATGTGTTCGTCGGCACCGTTCGCGCGATCAACCTGAAGAACTGGGTCGCCACCCTGACCGTCGACCTGGAGAAGAGCGTCAAGCTCCCGAAGGATGCCACCGCCAAAGTCGGTCAGACCAGCCTGTTGGGTTCTCAGCATGTGGAACTGGCAGCACCGCTGAACCCGTCGCCGCAGCTGCTGAAAAACGGTGACACCATTCCGCTGACCAATGCGTCGGCGTATCCCTCCACCGAGCAGACGCTGGCCAGCCTGGCCATGGTGTTGCGCGGCGGCGGCCTCCCGAATCTCGAGGTGCTCCAAAACGAGGTCTATAAAATTCTGGCCGGGCGTGCACAACAGATTCGGGATTTTCTCGGCAAGCTGGATACGTTCGCCCGCGAGGTGAATCAGCAGCGCGACGACATCGGCCACACCATCGACTCCACCGACCGGCTGCTGTCTTATGTCAGTAACCGCAGCGACACACTGGACCAGGTTCTGACCGAGTTCCCGCCGTTGGTTGAGCATTTCGCCAAGCAGCGCGACTTGTTCGCCAACACCGTTGACACGGTCGGGCGGATCAGCAGTGTCGTCGACGAGACGTTGTCGGCCGCGCAGGGCGACCTGCATCAGGATCTGAGTCAGTTGCAGCGGCCGCTCAAGCAACTCGGCCGTGCCGCACCATATTTGGTTGAGGCACTGAGCTTCCTGCTGTCGCCGCCGTTCTCCATCGACAGCGTGCCCAAGATCGTGCGCGGCGACTACATCAATGTGTCCGGTGCGTTGGACCTGACACTGAGCGCCGTCGACAACGCGATTTTCACCGGCACCGGATTTTCCGGAGCCTTGCGCGCACTTGAACAGTCGTGGGGCCGCGACCCTGCAACGATGATTCCGGATATCCGGTTCACACCGAACCCGGCCGACGCGCCCGTGGAGCGGGGTGAGTAAGCGATGTTGACGCGCTTCATCCGCCTGCAGTTGATCGTGTTCGCCGTGCTGACAGTGACGGCGCTGGTTGCATTGGGCTGGTACTACTTGCGCATTCCCAGCCAGCTCGGCGTCGGTCAGTACCGGTTGGTCGCGGAGCTGCCGGCCTCGGGCGGGTTGTATCGCACGTCGAATGTGACCTACCGAGGTATTCAGATCGGCAGGGTCACCAAGGTTGAGCCGACGAAACATGGTGTGCGGGCGACGCTGTCCATCGACAGCCGCTACAAGATCCCGATCGATGCCTCAGCCAATGTGCATTCGGTGTCGGCGATCGGTGAGCAATATCTGGACCTGGTGTCGAAGGACAACCCGGGAAAGTTTTTCGCGCCCGGACAGACGATCACCAAGGCCACGGTGCCCAGCGAGATCGGGCCCGCGCTGGACGCCGCCAACCGCGGCTTGTCGGTGTTACCCAAGCGCAAGATCGCGTCGCTGCTGGACGAGACGGCGCAGGCGGTCGGCGGATTGGGGCCGTCGCTGCAACGACTGGTCGATTCGACGCAGTCGATCGTCGGTGATTTCCAGGCCAACATGTCCGACGTCGACGACGTCATCCAGAACGCGGCGCCGATCCTGAATAGCCAAGTCGATTCCGGTGATTCGATCGCGCGGTGGTCGCACAACCTCGACACCCTCACCGCGCAGATCGCGAACAACGACGAACACGTGCAGAGCATTTTGTCGAAAGCCGCGCCGACCGCCGATCAGGTCAACGAGGTGTTCAGCGACGTGCGGGAATCGCTGCCCCTGACGTTGGCGAACCTCGAGATCGTTGCCGACATGCTCAAGCGGTACAACAAAGGTCTCGAACAGCTGCTGGTATTCCTGCCGGAGATCGCCGCCGTCGGCCAGACTTTGGTCGCGTCCGCGCCGGGGTCGGTGTTGATGAATCTCAACCTGTCGCTCAACAATCCGCCGCCCTGCCTGACCGGATTTTTGCCGGCGTCGCAGTGGCGGTCGCCCGCGGAAACCAGCATGGCGCCGCTGCCGACTGGAACGTACTGCAAGATCCCGCAAGACACTCCGGCCAACGTGGTGCGCGGTGCCCGCAACTATCCGTGTGTCGACGTCCCGGGCAAGCGGGCGGCAACGCCACGCGAGTGCCGCGACAGCAAGCCGTACGTTCCGCTGGGCACCAACCCGTGGTACGGCGATCCCAATCAGGTGCGAAACTGCCCGGCGCCGGGCGCTCGCTGCGATCAACCGGTCGACCCCGGCAAGGTGATACCCGCGCCGTCGATCAACAACGGCGTCAACCCGGCGCCGGCTGATCGGTTGCCCGCACCGCCCCCACCGGTCAACGATCCGCTGCAGCGGCCTGGAGCGGGCACCGTGCAATGCAATGGGCAGCAACCCAATCCATGCGTCTACATGCCGGCTAGCTCGATGGCCATCTACGTTCCGTCCAGCGGCGAAGTCGTGGGCGCCGACGGCAGCAAGTACACCCTCGAAGACTCACACCACATCGGCAGCGACGGGTGGAAGGACATGCTGGCGCCCGTCGGCTGACGCTCAGCTACTAGCCTCGGTCAGTGACCACCGAACGGCTGCGGGTGGACCTGAGCGGTGCGCCGCTGACGATGTTGGCGACGCTGTACGCGAAGGCGCTGGACGCCGACCTCAAGGAGCCGATTCTGGGTGATCGGTTCGCCAAACGGATCGTCGAGCGCATCGACTACGACTGGAAGAAGACCACCATCACCCCGCGCCGGTCGCCGTCGGTGACCACCCGGACCGCGCACTTCGACGCGTGGACCAACCAGTTCCTGGCCGCGCACCCGCGCGCCGTCGTGTTGCACCTGGGCTGCGGCCTGGACAGTCGGTTCTTTCGCTTGCAGCCGGGTCCGGGTGTTGAGTGGTACGACGTGGACTACCCCGAGGTCGCCGCGCTGCGCGCCCAGCTCTACCCGGTCGCCGAGCACTGCCACGTCGTCGCCGCCTCGGTCACCGATCCCGGTTGGCTGGCCGGCATTGCCGCTGACCGGCCGACGCTGATGATCGGCGAAGGGCTGACAATGTATCTCACCGAACAAGACGGCACCGCCCTGCTGCGGCGAATCGTCGAGCGGTTTCCCTGCGGTGAACTGCAATTCGACGCGTTCAACCGGTTGGCCATCAAGGCACAGTGGATCAACGTGATCGTGCGGCGATCGGGAGCGACGTTGCACTGGGGCATCGACGGCCCGGACGAGATTCTGCGAGCGGTGCCCGGCACCCGGCTGCTGACCTGGATGTCAACCTTCGACGCAGATGCGTTCACGCGTGTGCCGGCCGCATACTGGCTGATGGCGAGGGTCATGTCCTGGGTGCCCGCGCTGCGCTATATGTCCCAATACCACCGCTACGCGTTCGGAGCGGCCTGACTTCACCCGGACGGGAATCTTGCGCGCCGCGCGGTGTTGCACCATCTATCCGCACTTGAGGAGATGTCACCATGACCAGTCGTCCTGTTCTGGAACCCACCACCGAGCATCCGATCACGATCAACCCGACTCAGGCGCGAGTTGTCGTCCGTGTCAACGGCGAGGTCGTCGCCGACACACACAACGCGCTGCAGCTGCAAGAATCTACTTACCCTGCGGTGCAATACATTCCGCTTGACGACGTCGTGCAGGAACGGCTCACCCGCACCGACACCAGCACCTACTGCCCGTACAAGGGTGAGGCCGGCTACTACAGCGTGACGACGGCTGCCGGCGACACCGTCGACGACGCGATCTGGACATACGACCAGCCTTACCCCGCGGTGGCCGCAATCGCCGGGCACGTCGCGTTCTACCCCGACAAGGCTGAGATCACCGTCGAGCCCGCTTAAGAACTAGGGCCCGAACACCTGCGCAGTGAGTTGGGTGTCGCCGTATTCCCGTAACGACACGATGAGCCCGTCGCGGGTTTCGAAGATGAAGACTGCAGGGCTGTCGTAGCGGACGCCGTCGGCGGTCTGGTAGTCGGTCACCGCCTCGATCACTACGGATTCGCCGTCGTTGAAACACTGGATGAAGTCGAGGTTCATCTCGACCCGGCTTTTGCGCCGCTCAACTTCTTGGCGCATCGCTGCTTTGTCGATCGATGCGCGGCTCTGGAGGCTCCAGTAGGTGAAGTCGTTGCTCAGCAGCCCGAAACATTCGTCGACGTCTCCGCCGTCGGATAGGCACTGCAGAAACATCCACGCCAGTTCGGCCTGTGGGTCGTCGAACGGCGTTGTCATGCGCCGCTCCTCAGCATCGCTGCGCTCTGCATCGTCGCCGGCGCGGTGGTCACATCGCCATCCTGACGCCCAGCACCGTTGCCGGTCAATCATGGTCAGACGAGCAGCTGTGAGCCGAACCGAACCTATGATCGTCGACATCGAGTATTTGCGGCATCCGGTGGGAGCAAATTGTGAGTAGGGCTCGCACGGTGACGTTCGCGGGTGTGGTCAGCCCTGGGCTCACCCTTTTTCCGCTCCGCCATGGTCCCGGTGACCCCTGCTTTCAGGTTGGCGATGACGGCGCCATCTGGCGGACCAGCCTGTTGTGCAGCGGATCCGTCACGGCGCGGATCAGCCGCGCCGCGGCCAACGCGGTCGAATGTATGGCCTGGGGCAGCGGCGCCGAGGAGTTCCTGGATGCCCTGCCGGCGATGCTCGGCGCGGACGATGACGCATCGGACTTCGTCCCGACCGATTCGACGGTTGCCGCCGCGCAGCAACGGGTGCCGCATCTGCGGCTGGGGCGCACCGGACGGGTACTGGAAGCCCTCATCCCGGCGGTCATCGAGCAGCGGGTACCGGGCGCCGACGCCTTCCGGTCCTGGCGGCTACTGGTGACCAAATTCGGCACGCCGGCACCGGGACCCGCGCCGGCGCGGATGCGGGTGCCACCATCGGCCGACGGGTGGCGGCACATCCCGTCGTGGGAGTTTCACCGTGCCAACGTCGATCCCGGCCGGACCCGGACCATCGTCGGCTGTGCACAGCGGGCGCCGTCGTTGGAACGGCTGGCGTCCTGGCCCGCCGCGCAGGCCCGAGACGCGATGACGTCGCTGCCGGGAGTCGGAGTGTGGACCGCCGCCGAGACGGCGCAACGCGCATTCGGCGATCCCGACGCGTTGTCGGTGGGCGACTACCACATCCCCAAGATGGTCGGCTGGACGCTGCTGGGGCACCCGGTCGACGACGCCGGGATGGTCGAGCTGCTCGAGCCGATGCGGCCGCACCGCCACCGGGCGGTCCGGCTGCTGGAAGCCAGCGGACTGGCCTACGAACCACGCCGCGGCGGGCGACTGCCGGTCCAGGACATCCGCGCGCTGTGACCCGCCTCGCGGTTACCGCACGCGGTCACCGGGTATGCGACCGGCCATGACGCAGTTCACCATCCCAGGCATGACCGAAAAGCAGGCAATCAAAGTCGCTGGGCTGCTGCAGAAGCAGCTGAGCACCTACAACGACCTCCATTTGACGCTCAAGCACGTCCACTGGAACGTGGTCGGCCCCAACTTCATCGGGGTGCACGAGATGATCGACCCGCAGGTGGACCTGGTCCGTGGTTACGCCGACGAAGTGGCCGAGCGGATCGCGACCCTCGGTGGGTCGCCGCAAGGCACTCCGGGTGCCATCCTCAAAGACCGCACCTGGGACGACTATTCGGTTGGGCGCGACACCGTGCAGGCGCATCTGGCCGCACTCGATCTCGTCTACAACGGGGTCATCGAAGACACCCGCGCGGGCATTCACGAAACTGAAGAGCTTGATCCGGTCACTCAGGACATCCTGATCGACCACGCGGCCGAGCTGGAAAAGTTCCAGTGGTTTGTGCGAGCTCACCTGGAGAACGCCGGCGGCAAGTTGACGCACGAGGGCACGTCGACGGAAAAGAGCGCCGCGCGCACGGCTCGGCGCAAGACGTCGAAATAGCGCGCTAGCCGCCCGCGATGGCGGCCGCGTGCAAGCGTTCGGCTTCGGCTGTTTCGCGGTCGCGGCGCTGTGAGCGATAGATCGACACCTTGGTGCGATGCATCAGCAGTGAGGCGATCCCGACCGCAATGATCGCGCCGGGCACCACGGAGAACGACCCGGTCATCTCGGCGACCATGATCAGAATGGCCAGCGGCGCGTGCGCGACGCTGCCGAAACACGCCATCATCCCCACCACGACGAAGATGCCCGGGCTGTTGGGCACACCGGCCAGATGGAACATCTCGCCCAGCCGCCACACCGCCGCGCCGACGAACGCCCCGATCACGATCCCGGGTCCGAAGATTCCGCCCGACCCGCCGGTGCCGATGGACAGCGACGTGGCGACGATCTTGGCGATCGGCAAGATCAGCACGATCCACAATGGAATCGTCAGCAGCCCTGTCTTGGTGGTTGCCAATTGCACCCAGCCGTAGCCGCTGCTCAGAACTTGGGGAATCACCAAACCCATCAGGCCTACGAGTAAACCCCCGATGGTGGGCGCGAGCACCGAGGAGGCCGGTACCCGAGCGGTCAGAGCTTCAGTGGCATAAAAGAACCGCGCGAACAGATAACCCACCGCTGCCGCGACAATACCGAGCACGATGAACCACAGCAGCGGCCATGGTCTCTCGAAGCGGTATTCGGCATCGACGTAGCCGAACATCGGGTCGAAGCCCAGAAACGAGCCGAACACGGCGTAAGCCGTGGCGGAGGTGACGAAGCCGGGATAGAGCACGCGGTATTCGAAGTCCTCGCGGTAGATGATCGACGCCGCCAGGACTGCGCCACCCAGGGGCGCACCGAAGATCGCGCCGATTCCCGCGCCCACTCCCAGCGACACCAGGATTCGCCCGTCGTCGTCGGAGAGGTGCAGTCGGCGGGTCAAGAACGAAGCGAAGCCGGCGGAGATTTGAGCGGTGGGACCCTCACGGCCGGCTGAACCGCCGGAGCCGATGGTGAGTGCGCTGGAGACCAGCTTCACCAACACGACCCGGGTTCGGATGTGCCGCGGATCGGTGTGGATTGCCTCGATCGCGCTGTCGGTGCCATGCCCGCTGGCTTCGGGAGCGAACTTGGCCACCAGCAACGCCGACACCAGCGCGCCCGCCGTCGTCACCAGCGGCAGCGCCCACGGCCTCTGGTAATGGGGGGAACCCGGACTCCCGCCCTCGACGAGTGGGGTGGGCAAGTGGTAGCCCGCCACATAGCCCAGCAAGAAATGAGTGGTGTAGCGCAACGCCAGGTAGAAGAGAACGGCACCGACACCGGCGACCACGCCGATGATGACGCCCAGCAGAAGCCACTTTTCCAGGTATTGGAGATTTCTGACGAAGCGGCCCACGCGACCGCCGCGTTCCTGAAGATGGTCGTCGGGACTTTCCTCTAACTGGTGCTCGTCCACCCCTGGCATGCCCGGGACGTTAACAGCACCGTCCTGCGAGCGCGCGCGGGCCGTGCGGGGAATAATCGGACTGCGGTCCGGTTATACCGGTTGACCGAAACGCAAGGAGGGCCAGATGCCCGCAGTAACCGCAGACACGTTGACTTTGGCGCAGGTCTCAGCGCCCGGCCCGGCCGACACGGAACGTCCGGTCCGGTCGATCACCACCGGGCCGCATGGCTACGAAGGTGAAGGATTCCCGGTTGTGCGGGCCTTCGCCGGAGTCAGCACCGCCGCACTGGACCCGTTCGTGCACATGGACCAGATGGGCGAGGTGGAATACCAGCCCGGCGAGCCCAGGGGCACCGACTGGCATCCGCATCGCGGATTCGAAACCGTGACCTACATGATCGATGGGCGCTTTGCGCACCAGGACTCGCACGGCGGCGGCGGGCTGATCACCGACGGCGCGACCCAATGGATGACCGCAGGCTCAGGCATCCTGCACATCGAAACGCCGCCGGCCGACCTGGTCGAAAGCGGAGGCGTGTTCCACGGCATCCAACTCTGGGTGAACCTGCCGAAGAAGGATAAGTTCGCCGCACCCCGTTATCAGGCCATCGCTGGCGCTGACGTCGCGTTGTTGTCCTCCGACGACGGCGGAGCGTTAATCCGTGTCATCGCAGGGGATCTCGACGGTCACCGCGGCCCCGGCGTCACGCACACGCCGATCACGATGGTGCACGCCACCGTCGAACCCGGTGCGCGGCTGAACATTCCGTGGAACCGAGACCACAACGCGCTGCTCTACATACTTTCCGGGCGCGGAACAGTCGGCCCGATCGCACACCCGATCCAGCAGGGCCAGCTGGCGGTTCTCGGTCCGGGCGACCGGATCACCGTCACCGCCGCATCGTCGCAGGAGTCGCGCAGACCCGCACTGGAGGTGCTGATCCTGGGCGGCCGGCCGATCCGGGAGCCGGTTTTCCACTACGGCCCATTCGTGATGAACACCAAGGCGGAGTTGACCCAAGCGATCGAGGATTTTCAGGCCGGAAAGTTCGGCAGCATTCCGCCCGACGGGTTGATGCCCCACACCGCCGCACGGCCGGACAGCTAACAATCGGCTTCGGCTAAGCGCGGCGGTCAGAACTGTGACGTATGGCACAATTTATCCGTGGTGCAGCCCGCGAGTCGTGGACCGGGTCGCCCCCCTGCAGCGAAGGCGGCCCAGACACGGAAGCGCATTTTGCGCGCTGCTCGCGAAGTGTTCAGCGAACGCGGCTACGATGCCGCCACCTTCCAGGCGATTGCGATCCGCGCCGACCTGACCCGGCCCGCGATCAATCACTACTTCTCGAACAAGCGCGAGCTTTATAGCGAAGTAACGAAGGAAACCAACGAGATGGTCGTCGCCGCCAGTATCCAGCGGGCACGGCGCGAGACGACCCTGGTCGGTCGGGTGTCGGCCTTCATCGACGCCGCGACGCAGGCCGAAATCGAAAACCGAACAGCGGCGGCGTTTCTGATCACCGTCGCGCTGGAGTCGCACCGACACCCCGAATTGGGCCAAGGGGAGGCGCAATCGGTTCGCAGCACCCGGGAATTCCTGTCCTGGGCCGTCGATGACGCCATCAAGCGTGGCGAGCTGACTGCGGACACCGACGCCGCGGCGCTCACTTCCACATTGATCGCGGTCTTGCTGGGGGTCGGGTTCTACGCGGGGTTCGTCGCTAAGCACGAACTCGAGACGGTCACCCACCAGCTGGGCCAACTGTTGGCTGGCAGCCTGGCCCCGCGCCCCGAATAAGGGCAGTGATGTAGCGCACAGAACCATATAGCTTGCCTAACTTATTCGGTAGCATGGTCCGCGCTATGACTGATTTATCCGAAGTGGGCTCAGTGCGTACCGACGGGGACAGCTGGCACATCACCGAAAGCGTCGGCGCGACCGCATTGAGCGTCGCCGCGGCGCGCGCGGTGGCGACGGCAGCCGCCGACCCGCTGATCCAAGACGAGTTCGCCTATTTGTTGGTGTCGTCGGCGGGTCAGCCGTGGGCACGGCTGGCCAGCCCGGGCCTCGAGTGGATCGGCGACGACGAGCATGGCCGACGCTCCCATTTGCTTGCCTGCGAATACCAGGCGGTGCGCACGCATTTCTTCGACACCTACTTCGCCGACGCGGTCACGACCGGAATCCGGCAGGTGGTGATCCTCGCCGCGGGCCTGGATTCGCGGGCGTACCGGCTGGACTGGCCTGCCGGCACCACGGTCTACGAGATCGACCAGCCGCAGGTTGTCGAGTACAAAACGGCCACTTTGGCGTCCGCGGGCGCCGCTCCCAGGGCCACGCGGCGGACTGTGCCGATAGACCTGCGCGAGGACTGGCCGGCGGCGCTGGCCGGCGCGGCTTTCGACCGGACACAGCCCACCGCATGGCTGGCCGAGGGCCTGCTGCCCTACCTGCCGGCTGAAGCTCAGGACCGGCTGTTCGAGATGCTCACCCAGCTGAGCGCGCCCGGCAGCCAGGTGGCCGTCGAGGCGTTCAGCCTGGGCACGGGCGACCCCGAGCGACGTCGCGCCGCGCGACGTGCCCGGTTCGAGCGGATGCGCGAACGACTCGGCCTGCACATCAACGTCGAGACCCTGACCTACCAGGAGAGCGACCGGGCGGATGCCGCCGAGTGGCTGACCGCACACGGGTGGCAGGTCAGTGCGGTCAGCAACGCCGACGAAATGGCCCGCCTGGGCCGACCGATACCTGCGGACCTGGCCGAAGAGGCCTTCACCACCAGGCTGCTGCGCGCCAAGCTCGGCGCAGCCGATTGATTGACCAGACGCATTCTTAGGAGGCAGGACCGACGATGAGCACCCTGCGGACGCACGACGACACCTGGGACATCGCCACCAGCGTCGGCACCACGGCGGTGATGGTGGCCGCCGCGCGGGCCGCTGAAACCGATCGAACCGATCCACTGATCCGCGATCCCTACGCCAAGCTGCTGGTCAGCGAGGCCGGCACCGGCGTGTGGGAGAACATGCTCGACGGCTCGCTGCTCGACAAGGTGGAGGCGATCGACCCGGAGGCGGCCGCGGTGTTCCAGCACATGCGCAGCTACCAGGCCGTGCGGACGCACTTCTTCGACGCCTACTTCATCGGGGCCGTCGCCGTCGGCATCCGCCAGGTGGTGATCCTGGCGTCCGGATTGGACTCGCGGGCCTACCGGCTGGACTGGCCGGCCGGCACCCAGGCGTTCGAAATCGACCAGCCCAAGGTGCTGGCCTACAAGTCGGCCACGCTGGCGGCAAACGGCGCGACACCGTCGGCCGACCGCCACGAGGTGCCCATTGACCTGCGTCAGGACTGGCCGGCCGCCCTGGCCGATGCCGGCTTCGACCCGAAGGCGCCGACCGCCTGGCTGGCCGAAGGCCTGCTGATGTATTTGCCCGCCGACGCCCAGGACCGGCTTTTCACGCAGATCACCGAGTTGAGCGCGCCGGGCAGCCGGATCGCCGTGGAGACCGCGGCCAACCACGCCGACGAGCGGCGGCAAGAGATGCGCGACCGGCTTCAGCGGGTGGCCGACAAGCTCGGCATCCAGCGGACCGTCGACATCCAGGACCTGATCTACCACGACGATGATCGTGCCGACGTCGCCGATTGGCTCAACGACCACGGCTGGCGCGCGACGGCACAGAACTCCGGCGACGAGATGCGCCGGTTGGACCGCTGGGTCGAGGGTGTCCCGTCGGGCGACGACAGGGACGCATTCTCGCAATTCGTGACCGCGGAACGCGCACGCCCGGTGACGAGGCGGGTCGGGACGGGCCGCTGAGGAGGCGGGCATGAGCAAAGGGCCAGCTAGCGGGCGGTCAGACGACGACACCTGGGACATCGCGACCAGCGTGGGTGCGACCGCCGTCATGGTGGCGTCTGCCCGCGCGGTCGAGACGGCCAGCGAGCAGCCGCTGATCCGCGACGAGTTCGCGCAGATGTTGATCGAGGGCCCCGAACTCGCCACGTTGGTCGCGAAGATGGAAGCGACCTACGCGGCCGATCCCGAACGGGCAGCTATTCGCGCACACATGGTCAACTACCAGGCCGCCCGCACGCACTTCTTCGACGCGTACTTCACCGCCGCGGCCGCCGCGGGCATCCGTCAACACGTGATCCTGGCTTCCGGGTTGGACTCGCGGGCGTATCGACTGGACTGGCCGACTGGCACCACGGTGTACGAGATCGATCAGCCCAAGGTGCTGGAGTACAAAGCCGCGACTCTGGCGGCCAACGGCGTCGAGCCAGTGGCCGACCGCCGCGAGGTGGCGGCAGACCTGCGGTTTGACTGGCCGAAAACATTGCGCGACAACGGTTTTGACCCTGCACAACCCACCGCGTGGCTGGCCGAAGGACTGCTGATGTTCCTGCCGGGCGATGCCGAGGAGCGGCTGTTCGCCGACATCGACGCGCTGAGCGCACCGGGCAGCAGGGCCTGCATCGAGGACTTCACCTTCGACGACGCGGCCCGCGAGGCCTACGAACAACGCCGCGTCAAAACCGATGAACTGCGGCAACGGCTGGGCGACGAGAACGTATTCGACCCCGGCGACCTGTGGTACACCGATGACGAACGTCGCGATCCAGCGGCCTGGTTCGGCACGCACAACTGGCGCGTCCAGTCACTGACCGGCAGCGACTACCTCACCCAGCTGGGTCGCCCGCTCCCAGAGGAGCCCAGCGTCGCGGCGACCTTCCGGGCGGTTTTCGTCTCCGCCGAGAAGCCTTAAGCGCGGTCGGCTGCATCACCGGAGGGCACCTGTTGTCCAACCGGGTGGTTGATTAGGATTGGGTTTTCGCCGGTCAAGGAAGGAATCCCGATGACCACAGAAGCTACCGAGACCACCGAAACCCCCGCGAACCCCGCCAGCACCACCGCAACCGCGGGCTCCGACGTCGCGAAGACGGTTGCGCGGCTGCGCAACACGTTCGCCACCGGCAAAACCCGTAGCGTTGAGTGGCGCAAGGAGCAACTGCGCGCGCTCAAGCGGCTGATGGTCGAGAACGAGACCAAGATCGCCGATGCCCTCGGCAAGGATTTGGGACGATCGCCTTTTGAGGCGTGGCTTGCTGATGTCGCCAGCACCAGCGGCGAGTGTGAGTACGCGGCGAAGAACGTCGGCAAGTGGATGAAGCGCCGCCACAGCCGGCTGGAGCTGTCGCAGCTGCCCGGCCGCGGCTGGGTGGAGTACGAGCCGTACGGCACCGTGCTGATCATCGGGGCGTGGAACTTCCCGTTCGCGCTCACGCTGGGTCCCGCCGTCGGCGCGATCGCCGCGGGCAATGCCGTGGTGCTCAAGCCGTCTGAGGTGGCGGCCGCCTCCTCGGCGCTGATGGCCGAGCTGGTGCCGCGCTACCTCGACAACGACGCGATCGCCGTCATCGAGGGTGACGGCGCCGTCAGCCAAGAGCTCATCGCGCAGGGCTTCGACCACTTGTTGTTCACCGGCGGCACCGAGATCGGGCGCAAGGTGTACGAGGGTGCGGCGTCGCACTTGACTCCGGTGACGCTCGAACTCGGCGGCAAGAGCCCGGTCATCGTGTCGGCCGACGCCGACATCGAGGTTGCCGCCAAGCGGATCGCGTGGACCAAGCTCATCAACTCCGGGCAGATCTGCATCGCGCCCGACTACGTCCTCGCCGAGGCGCCCATCCGCGACAAGCTGGTCGACGAGATCAAGAAGGCGGTCACCGGGTTCGAGGCGCAGAACGCCACCGGCGGTAAGCGGATCGTCAACGAGCGGCACTTCAACCGGCTCACCACCGCACTCGCCGCGACCAGAGGCAAGGTTGCTATCGGCGGCGGATCGGACGCGTCGAGCCTCAACATCCAGCCGACCGTGGTGGTTGACCCCGCGGTCGACGAGCCGCTGATGACCGACGAGATCTTCGGCCCGATCCTGCCTGTTGTTACCGTCCAAAACCTCAGCGAGGCAATCGAATTCGTGAACTCGCGGCCCAAGCCACTGGCGGCCTACCTGTTCACCAAGGCCAAGGCCGTGCGCGAACGGGTGATCAAGGAGGTGCCTGCTGGCGGCATGGTGATCAACCACCTGCTGTTCCACTTCGCCACCCACAAGCTGCCGTTCGGCGGCGTCGGCCCGTCGGGTTTGGGCGCCTACCATGGCAAGTTCGGCTTCGAGGAGTTCAGCCACCGCAAGTCGGTGCTGACCAAGCCGACCCGACCCGACATCGCCAGCTTCATCTACCCCCCGTATACAAATAGGGCGTGGAAGTTGGCGCGCCGGCTGTTCTAGCATTTGCCGGCCCGCTTGAATCCGTTGGTCACTGATGATCGAGAGATAGGAACGTAATGCCCGGAGTGCAGGATCGCGTCGTCGTCGTCACGGGAGCCGGCGGCGGCCTGGGCCGCGAATACGCGCTGACGCTCGCCAAGGAAGGCGCGAGCGTCGTGGTCAACGACCTCGGCGGTGCCCGCGACGGCACCGGCGCCGGACACAACATGGCCGACCACGTCGTCCAAGAGATCAAAGACGCCGGCGGTCGCGCGGTCGCCAACTACGACAGCGTCGCCGAACCCGAGGGTGCGGAGAACATCATCAAGACCGCTCTCGACGAGTTCGGCAAGGTCGATGGCGTGGTGAGCAACGCGGGCATCCTGCGCGACGGCACCTTCCACAAGATGTCGTTCGAGAACTGGGATTCCGTCCTCAAGGTGCACCTCTACGGGGGTTACAACGTCGTCCGCGCCGCGTGGCCGCATTTCCGCGAGCAGAGCTTCGGGCGCGTGGTCGTCGCGACCTCCACCAGCGGGCTGTTCGGCAACTTCGGGCAGGCCAACTACGGCGCAGCCAAGCTGGGACTGGTCGGCATGATCAACACGCTGGCCCAGGAAGGCGCCAAGTACAACATCAAAGCCAACGCGCTTGCACCGATCGCGGCCACCCGGATGACCGAGGACATCCTGCCGCCCGAGGTGCTGAAGAACCTGACCCCGGACTTCGTGGCGCCGGTCGTCGCGTACCTGTGCACCGAAGAGGTGCCCGACACCGGCTCGATCTTCATCGTCGGCGGCGGCAAGGTGCAGCGCACCGCGCTGTTCCAGAACGAGGGCGTCACCTTTAAGACACCGCCGTCGGTCGACGACATCGCCTCGCACTGGAGCGAGATCGACGACTTGTCCGCCGCGAAGCAGGCGAATTTCTCGATCCGGTAATCGAAATTTCATGAAAGCCTGTGTAGTACAGGAGCTTTCAGGACCCTCGGGTCTGGTTTACACGGACGTCGATGACATCACCGGCAATAACGACACGATCGTCGTCGACGTCCGTGCCGCCGGGGTGTGTTTTCCGGACCTGCTGCTGAGCAAGGGTGAATACCAGCTCAAGCTGCCGCCACCGTTCATTCCGGGCATGGAGGCCGCGGGTGTGGTGCGTTGGGCGCCGGAAGACTCGGAATTCGAAGTGGGTGAACGGGTTTCGGCATTCGGTGTGCTCGGCGGTTACGCCGAACAAGTGATTGTTCCGTTGGCCAACGTAACCCGCAGTCCGGCGGAGCTCGATGACGCCGAGGCGGTGTCGCTGCTGGTCAACTACAACACTATGTACTTCGCACTGGCTCGGCGTGCCGCGATGCGCGCAGGCGACAGCGTGCTGGTGTTGGGATCAGCCGGCGGCGTGGGCACGGCGGCGATCCAGGTGGCGCGGGCGATGGGCGCCAGCAAGGTCATTGCGTTGGTACATCGCACGAGCGCAATGGATTTCGTCGAGTCGCTCGGCGCCGACGTCGTGCTGCCGTTGACGGACGGCTGGGCGCAGGCGGTGCGCGACCATACCGACGGTCGGGGCGTCGACATCATCGTCGATCCGGTCGGCGGGCCGGCGTTCGACGATGCGATCCGGGTGCTGGCCATCGACGGCAAGCTGTTGGTCATCGGGTTTGCCGCGGGTGCGATCCCGACGGTCAAGGTCAACCGGCTGCTGCTGCGCAATATCGGCGTGCTCGGCGTCGCCTGGGGCGAGTATCTGCATCAGGTCCCCGGCTCGGCGGCGCTGTTCTCGTGGGGGCTGAACCAGCTGGTGTCGGCTGGGTTGAAACCGCCGCCGCCACAACGGTATCCGCTCTCAGAGGGAAGTGCCGCCCTGCAGGCACTGGCCGACGGCGGCGTGTTCGGCAAGCTCGTGCTGGAGCCCTAGAACAGGCCGGAGAGGTCGCTGGCGACGGTTTGGGCCGCGTTGGCGATAGCGGCGAAGTCGATGAGGCCGGCGAGCGGGACCAGTGCCTCGTCAGCCGCGATGGGATAACCGATGGCGTCGACAACGTTGCCTGCTCCGAGTCCGCTCAGGAATAGCGTGAGGTCATAGTTCGGCAGCGTGGTCAGCAGGGCATTGGCGACGTCCGCCGCGGGAACCAGCGTGGAGTACGCCGTGGCGGCCGCGCCCGACAGCGCGTTGACGATGTCGGTGATCGTCGTGCCGAAAGCCTCCGGCGAACTCAGATCGCTCGACAACGCCGTCAGCAGTTCGGATAACGACACGCTCGACGTGCCAGTGTCCGACGACGAGCCCAACAGCGCTGACAATCCGCCCGTCTCGAATTCGCTGATTTCAGAACTGATGTCGCTTTCAAAGGCTTGCCATCCCGTCTGCGCCCCGTTGAGCAGATCCTGTGCGACCGTGGACAGGTTGATATCGGGGAACAGTCCAAATGGGGTGGGCTCGTTGGCCGGGAGGTACCCGTCCGGTCCGGCTGAGTAGCCGTAGTCGGGATTGCCGTAGCCGATGTTCACCAGCACCGTGAGGTCCGGTTGCAGCAGATCGGCCAACGGATTCCCGACAATTGGGATGTCACGCACCGGGTCCAGCAGTGGCAGATCCGTGGTGGGAATCAGGTAGTAGCTGGTTTCGGTCCCGAAGGCCGGATCCGTCGGCAATGGGATGGCGTCACCGCCGTCGGCTACCGGAGTGACCTGTTGGAGCGTGAGATCCGAATACGTGCCGTGCACGAAATAGACACCCAGAAGGGCGTTCAGGTCGGAGAACGGATCGATCGGATACTGCGGGAAGTCGGCGAAGCCGTCATACTCTTGGATGAAAATGTCGGTCGGATAGACGTCCGGCGTTGCGCCGTTGAAGGTGATGCCGAGACTCGGAATGCTCAGCCCGTCGAAGCGCTCGAAGAGACCGCCGGCCGGATTGTTGGGGTCACCGGTCAGCACAAAGGCCAGTTGGTCGAGACCCGGTTGTTCGCTTTGCGGCAGGGTCAAGAGGTTGGCCATCTCCATCGAGGAGATGGTGGAACTCTGGGAATCGCCGTAAACCACTACGTTGTTACCGTTTTCGGTCTGCGCCAAGATCGCGTTGTTCAGAATCTTCACGCCCTGGGCCTCCGACTCGTCCAGGGTCAGGCTCTGGACGGGTGTGTACAGCGGAGAGTTGCCTTCGGGTGTGGCCAAGGCTTGCGGCGCGTAGTCGCCGTAGCCGTTAGGCGTCAGAAACAACTGCTCGACGGTGTCGACGAAGCTCTGGTCAGGTATCGGCGTTCCGCTGCCGCCGATGACGAAGGCCGTATCGTCGCCATAGGCGAACGGCGCGTGCATCATCGACGTCAGTCCCAGCAGGCTTGCACCGGCACTTGCCAGTAGTCCAAAGCCCAAACAACGCAACCTATTTCCGGACATTGCGACTTCCTAGAACAGACCCGAGAAGTCGGCCGAGATCTGTGTGACGGCGTGGTCGACGACCGCGACTGCGAAACCGGCGAACAACGTGCCCATCCCGGTGTCGGCCGCGATCGGCAAACCGATCGCGTCGAGGAGGTCACCGTTCGACAG
>DATJOR010000363.1:0-2180 GCA_035506875.1 Mycobacterium sp. | reverse complement strand
GCGCGCTGTGCGTTCGGTGGAGGAGCAACAAACCCGGGTGACGGCCGCCGCGGTGGCGCCGAGACCGGTTCGCGTTGCGATCGCCGAGGCGCAGGGGCTGATGTGCGCCGAAGAAGTCGTCACCGAGCGCCCGCTGCCCGGCTTCGACCAGGCCGCCATCGACGGCTACGCAGTCCGCAGCGTCGACGTGCTCGGCGTCGGTGAGTCCGGTCCGTCCATCGATCAAAACGGGGAGGACCATCTGCGCGCAATCCCGGGCGAGATGGACGAATCGCCCTCTGCGCCAGGCGGAGTGACGCTGCCGGTGCTCGGCCACATCGACGCCGGTACGCGCACACCGAGCAGGCTGCAGCCGGGACAGGCCGTGCGAGTGCAGACCGGTGCCCCATTGCCGACGCTGGCCGATGCGGTGCTGCCGCTGCGATGGACCGATGGCGGGCAATCGCGGGTGCGGGTGCTGCGCGGCGTGCGATCGGGTGCCTACGTGCGGCGCACCGGCGACGACGTCCAGCCCGGCGACGTCGCGGTGCGGGCCGGGACGATCATCGGCGCCGCCCAGGTTGGGCTGCTGGCCGCGGTGGGCCGTGACCGGGTTCTGGTGCACCCGCGCCCGCGGCTTTCGGTGCTGGCGGTCGGCGGAGAGCTGGTCGATATCACGCGCACACCGGGCAACGGACAGGTCTACGACGTCAACTCCTACGCGCTGGCTGCCGCCGGCCGGGACGCGGGCGCGGAGGTGAATCGGGTCGGCATCGTCAGCAACGACCCTAAAGAGCTCGGCGAAGTCGTCGAGGGGCAGATCAACCGTGCCGAGATCGTGGTGATCGCCGGCGCGGTAGGGGGCGCGGCGGCCGAGGCGGTGCGCTCGGTGCTGTCCGAGCTCGGCGAGATGGAAGTCACCAGGGTCGCAATGCATCCCGGATCCGTTCAGGGTTTCGGGCAGCTGGGCCGCGAGGGCGTCCCGACGTTTCTGTTGCCGGCGAACCCGGTCAGCGCGCTGGTGGTTTTCGAGGTGATGGTTCGACCGCTGATCCGGTTGTCGTTGGGCAAGCGGCAGCCGATGCGCCGGATCGTGCAGGCCCGCACCCTGTCGCCGATCACGTCAGTGGCCGGCCGCAAGGGCTTTCTGCGCGGACAGTTGATGCGCGATCAGGACACCGGCGAATACCTGGTGCAGGCGCTGGGCGGCGCGCCCGGCGCGTCGTCGCATTTGCTGGCGACGCTCGCTGAAGCAAACTGTCTGGTCGTGATTCCCCGTGAGGCTGAGCAGATTCGCATCGGCGAGATCGTCGACGTCGCGTTTCTGGCTCAGCGTGGCTGAACGATACGGTGGCCCAACTTGTGAACCCGTGGCGTTCCAGCTCCCAACATCCTGGCTGGCCGATGGCCGTGGGCCCGCTGCGTGTTTCCGCCGGTGTGATCCGGCTGCGGCCGGTGCGCATGCGCGACGCCGCTCAGTGGAGCCGCGCCCGGCTTGTCGACCGCGCCCATCTGGAACCGTGGGAGCCCAGCACCGAGGCTGATTGGACTGCGCGGCATACGCTTTCGTCGTGGCCGGCGGTGTGTTCGAGTCTGCGGTCAGAAGCCCGCAGGGGCCGCATGCTGCCGTATGTGATCGAACTGGAAGGCCAGTTCTGTGGTCAGCTGACGATCGGCAACGTCACACACGGGGCGTTGCGGTCGGCATGGATCGGCTACTGGGTGGCCAGCTCGGTCACCGGTGGAGGAGTCGCCACCGGTGCGTTGGCGCTGGGCCTCGATCACTGCTTCGGCCCGGTCATGTTGCATCGCGTGGAAGCCACCGTGCGGCCGGAGAATGCCGCGAGCCGGGCAGTGCTGGCAAAGGTCGGGTTTCGCGAGGAGGGGCTGCTGCGACGTTACCTCCAAGTCGACGGGGACTGGCGGGATCACCTGTTGGTAGGGCTGACCGCCGAAGAGGTTTACGGGTCGGTGACGTCGGCCCTGGTGCGCGACGGGCACGCGACTTGGGCTTGATCGTGTTGCAAATGTGACATTTGTGACTGTTGGTGCTTGTAAGGTGTGAATTACAGGTGTGTAATTGTCCTGGGCGCGCCTCGTCCGGATGCGCTGTTTACCGGCCTAATCTGGCGGGGAAAGGAGCAGGTCACCATGCCAAGCATCCCGCAATCATTGTTATGGATATCGCTCGTGGTGCTCTG
>DATJOR010000362.1:0-2387 GCA_035506875.1 Mycobacterium sp. | reverse complement strand
GAAAACAGCAGCGGGCCGATGTCGCGGAAGCGGGTCGCCAGGATGCCGAAACACAACGACACCCATACACAGTTGAGCACGATCAGCCCGAGCGCCGGGATCACCGAAAGGTCGGCCCATGACCACGGTTTGGGAAAGATGATCGCGATGACGACGTAGATGACGATGTTGTGCGCGAACAAGATCATCTGTCGCCACACCAGCCGGTAAACGTGCACGCTCAACGGCGTCGGCAGCTGCTTGATCAATCCCTCGTTGGCGACGAAGACCTCAGCGCCCTCCAGGATCGAGGCGTTGATCAGATTCCAGATGATCAGCCCGAGCGTGACATACGGCAGATGCACCGACAGCTGGAGATGGAACAGCTTGGAATACAGGCCGCCCATCGCGACGGCCGTGGTGCCGGTGGCGATCGTGATCCAGAACGGGCCGAGCACCGAGCGGCGGTAGCGCTGCTTGATGTCCTGCCAGCCCAGGTGCAGCCACAGCTCGCGGCGGTGATAGCCGTCGACCAGATCACCCCAGGCGCGGGTCATTGTCTTCGACTGCGCGGCGGCATCAATCACGGTCATTCAGGCCTTCCGAACTGTTCGCGTCGCCCCTGCCGACGCAGCCGCAGCCACTCCAGCAGACCCTTCGGGTCGCGACGCGACACCAGGAAAAACCAACCGAACCGCAACCATTCCTGGACCAGCAGCTTGCGCAGACCCGGCTGCGCCATCAGGTAACCGCGATTGCGGTAAGTGAAGTAGCGTTTCGTTGGATCGTCGGGATATTGGGTGTGCATCCGCCCCGCCAAAATCGGCTTGAACTCGGCCGACCCACACGGGTGCAGATAGCTTGTGTTCAAACAGGTTCCGAACGGCAAGCCGGACCGGACCAGCCGACGGTGCATCTCAACCTCGTCGCCGCGGACGAACAGCCGCAAGTCCGGCACACCGATCGCCTCGAACGTCGACGCCCGAAACAGCGCGCCGTTGAACAGCGATGCGATGCCCGGCAGCAGGTCTTGATCCGGTGCGGTGCGCAACTCGCTGACCAACCTGCGCCAGACCAGACCGCGCCGCAGCGGAAACGCCAGGCGCGCAGGGTCATCGGCGTTGCACACCATCGGCGACACCTCGGCGAGCCGATGTTTCTCGGCGCAGGCCAGCAGCGTCGCCAGCACTTCGCGGTCCTGCGGGTGGCCGTCGTCGTCAGCCAGCCATACCCAATCGGCGCCCGCGGCCAGCGCATGCAGGATGCCGAGCGCGAAACCGCCCGCGCCACCGAGGTTTCGGCGTGAGGCGAGATACGTCGTGGGGATCGGTTGACCGTTCACCAGATCGCGAACGCGGTCTTCGCTGGCGTTGTCGACCACGATCAGCCGGTCCGGCAGCCGGCTCTGGGTGGTCAGCACATCCAGCGACTTGGCCAGTTCGTCGGGGCGCCGGTGGGTCACCACGACGGCGCACACCGTTTCATTCATCGGCAGTGGCCGTTTCGGAAAGTACTTCGCGCACATGCCGGGCGGCGTCTTCGCCTTCGTAGGCGCGCACGACGTCCTCGATGCCGCCGGTCATCTTGATGACGCCATGGTCGATCCACATCGCGGTCTTGCACAGCCGGGCCAGAAATTCGTTGGAATGGCTGGCGAACACCAGGATCCCGGAGCGCTCGACCAGCCGTTGCAGCCGGGACTGCGCCTTCTTGAGGAAGTCGGCGTCGACGGCACCGATCCCTTCGTCGAGCAGCAGGATTTCAGGGTCGATGCTGGTGACCACACCCATCGCCAGCCGCACCCGCATACCGGTCGAATAGGTGCGCAGCGGCATCGACAGGTAGTCGCCGAGTTCGGTGAAGTCGGCGATCTCGTCGACCTTGGCCAGCATCTGCTTGCGGGTCTGTCCGAGGAACAGGCCGCGGATGATGATGTTCTCGTAGCCGGAGATCTCGGGGTCCATGCCGACGCCCAGGTCGAACACCGGCGCCACCCGGCCGCTGACGGTGGCGGAGCCGCGCGTCGGCTCGTAAATGCCCGAAAGTAGCCGCAGCAGTGTGGATTTCCCAGCGCCGTTGTGGCCGACCAGCCCGACGCGATCGCCCAGGTCTAGGGACATGGTGATATCACGCAACGCCTCGATGACAACGACATTGGACGCGTTGCGTCCGATCGTGCCACCCAGGAATGTCTTCTTCAGCGAGCGCGATTTGGCGTCGAAGATGGGGAACTCCACCCACGCGTCGTGGGTCTCGATATACGGGCGCGGACTCGTCACCGGTTGTCGCCTACAGGTACTGCCCGGTGCCGTGCCCGCCGGGCCTGCCGACACCCGGGGGCAGGCCGCGTTGTTCGCGCATCTGCTCGAGCTGCGCGCGGGCGGCCATCTGCTGGGCGAACAGCGCGG
>DATJOR010000361.1:0-10561 GCA_035506875.1 Mycobacterium sp. | reverse complement strand
GGCCACGGCGTTGAAGATGAGGTTGATCGTCATCCGGGCCAGATTAGCGCCGATGCAGTAATGCGCACCCGTGCCGCCGAATCCGACGTGTGGATTCGGGTCGCGCAGGATGTTGAACGAATGCGGGTCTTCGAATACCTCGTCGTCGAAGTTGGCCGACCGGTAGGACATCACCACCCGCTGACCCTTCTTGATCAGCACGCCGCCCAATTCAACATCCTCGTTCGCGGTGCGCTGGAACGCCGATACCGGCGTGGCCCAGCGGATGATCTCGTCGGCGGCCGTCGACGGGCGTTCCTTCTTGAACAGCTCCCACTGATCCGGGTTGTTTGCGAAAGCGATCATGCCGTGAGTGATCGAGTTGCGCGTGGTCTCATTGCCCGCCACCGCGAGCATGACAACGAAGAAGCCGAACTCGTCGTCGGAGAGCTTCTCCCCCTCGATGTCGGCCTGTATCAAGGTGGTGACGATGTCGTCGGTCGGGTTCTTGCCCCGTTCGTCGGCCATCGCCATCGCGTACATGATCAGGTCCATCGACGATTGCGCGGGATCGACATCGGCGTACTCGGGGTCGGTGCCACCCGTCATTTCGTTGGACCAGCGGAAGAGCTTGTCCCGATCCTCCTGCGGTACGCCCAGCAACCCGGCGATGGCCTGCAACGGCAGCTCGCAGGACACCTGTTCGACGAAGTCGCCGGAGCCCTCCGCCGCTGCGTTCTTGGCGATGTTCTGGGCGCGCTGCGCGAGTTCCTCCTCCAACTGACCGATCGCGCGGGGGGTGAACCCGCGGGAGATGATCTTGCGGAGTCGGGTGTGGTGTGGCGCATCCATGTTCAACATGACGCTGCGCTGCATCTCGACCTGCTCCCGCTTCATCTCCGGTGGCCAGGTCGGGATGGCGCCGTTCTGCCAGCTGGAGAAGACGTCGCTACGGCGCGACACCTCCTTGACGTCCGCGTGTTTGGAGACGATCCAATAGCCCGTGTCCTCGAAGCCGCCCGTGCCGCCGGGCACGTCAACCCAGTGGACCGGCTCGGACTTGCGGAGCTCGGCAAGCTCGGCCACGGGAAGCCCGGCCACATTGACGTCGGGATCGAGAAAGTCGAACTCGGCTGAAATGTTAGGGGGTGCCATGAGGGTGCTCTCCTGAATTGCAACGTGTTCTAGTGCCAGTAAAACATGCCTCTATCGCTGATAAAAGCCGCCCGAGCATCGTCGCTTGTCAGAGTAATGAAACGTGTTCTAGCCTGACCGCATGGGTAACCCGGTAATAGTAGAAGCCACCCGCAGCCCCATCGGCAAACGCGCCGGATGGTTGTCGGGGCTGCACGCCACCGAGCTGCTGGGCGCGGTGCAGAAGGCGCTCGTGGAGAAGGCCGGTATCGACGCCGGTGACGTCGAGCAGCTCATTGGCGGCTGCGTGACGCAGTTCGCGGAGCAATCCAACAACATCACCCGTACGGCGTGGCTGACCGCGGGTCTACCCGAGCAAGTCGGTGCCACTACCGTTGACTGCCAGTGCGGCAGCGGGCAGCAGGCGAATCATCTGATCGCGGGCCTGATTGCGGTGGGCGCGATCGACATCGGCATCGCCTGCGGCATCGAGGCGATGAGCCGCGTCGGGCTGGGCGCCAACGCCGGTCCGGACCGCAATTGGCGTGCCGAGTCCTGGGACATCGATCTGCCCGACCAGTTCACCGCCGCCGAGCGGATCGCCAAGCGTCGCGGCATCACTCGCGAGGACATCGACGCCTTCGGATTGGCCTCGCAGCAGCACGCCAAGCGGGCCTGGGACGAGGGTCGCTTCGACCGGGAAATCTCACCGATCGAGGCACCTGTTCTTGACGAGCAGAAGCAACCCACCAAAGAGCGGCACATGGTCAGCCGAGACCAGGGTCTGCGGGACACCACCCTGGAGGGCTTGAGCCAGCTCAAGCCGGTCATCGACGGTGGCATTCACACCGCGGGCACGTCGTCGCAGATCTCCGACGGCGCGGCGGCCGTGTTGTGGATGGACGAGGACAAGGCCAAGGCGCTCGGGCTGCGGCCGCGGGCCCGGATCGTCAGCCAGGCGCTGGTGGGCGCCGAGCCCTACTACCACCTGGACGGACCCGTGCAGTCGACGGCCAAGGTGCTGGAGAAGGCCGGAATGAAGATCGGCGACATCGACCTCACCGAGATCAACGAGGCGTTCGCGTCGGTGGTGCTGTCCTGGGCGCGGGTGCACGAGCCCGACATGGCGCGGGTCAACGTCAACGGCGGCGCGATCGCGCTGGGCCACCCGGTGGGCTGCACCGGCAGCCGGCTGATCACCACCGCGCTGCACGAGCTGGAGCGTTCCGACCAGAGCACGGCACTGATCACCATGTGCGCTGGCGGGGCCCTGTCGACCGGCACCATCATCGAGCGCATCTGAGCGTTGATCGTCTCCGACGAGAGCCGCATCGCGGCTGCCCAGGCCTACATCGACGCGCTGGTCAGCCACGACGGTGACTCCGTTCCGTTCGCTGCCGGGTGCATCCGCATCGAGCAGGGCATGAAGAACGGGTTCTCCGGAAATCATCTGCGGCGCAGCCTGAATCGCGGCCCGCAGTATCGATTATTGGCCGGTACTTCGGCGCCGGACTACCGCGTGGTGGGCGACGAGGTGCATGCGGCCTACGACGTGCTGACCAAGGCCGCACTGGCCGGCCGGCGAGTCGGCGGGCGGGTGCGCGAGACGTTCCTGATTCCGGCCGAAAGCCCAAGCGGCAGAGCCGAAATCCAGCACATCAGGGTCCGCTTCACGCCGTTCATCCAGGGGCGGTGATGAAGAAACCGCCCGCCCTGAATTCTGGCCGGTTCACCTTCTTCCTGTTGTGGCTGGGACGCGCGAACACGTGGATCTATCGGCGCACCAACGGAAAACTCGGCGGCACGATGCAGAAGAGTCCCGTCGCGCTACTGACCACGGTTGGACGCAAGACGGGGAAGCGCCGGGTGAGCCCGCTGCTCTACCTGCGCGAGGGCGACCGCGTCATTCTGGGCGCGTCTCGTGTCGGCAGCGACAACCACCCCCTGTGGTATCTCAACCTGAAGGCCAATCCCGAAGTGTCCGTTCAGATCAAAGCCGAGGTGCTGGATTTGCGGGCGCGCGACGCGACGGCCTCAGAGCGGGCGGAGTACTGGCCCAAGATGGTGGCCATGTATCCGAACTTCGAGGATTACCAGTCTTGGACCGATCGGGAGATCCCGATCGTCATCTGCGATCCCGCTTAGGCGCCGTAGACGGGAACCGGTGTCCGCGACTTGGCCAGCAGGTCGGCGACGACGGGCCCCAGCTCGACCGGGTCCCACCTGGCGCCCTTGTCGACCTGCGGGCCGTGCGCCCAGCCCTCGGCGACGCGGATCTTGCCGCCCTCGACCTCGAACACCTGACCGGTGACATCGCGCGACTCGACACTGCCCAGCCAAACCACCAGTGGCGAAACGTTTTCCGGTGCCATCGCATCGAAGTCGTCGCCTTGCGTTGCCATCATCTCGGCGAAGACGGTCTCGGTCATCCGGGTCCGCGCGGACGGCGCGATGGCGTTGACGGTGACGCCGTAGCGGCCCATCTCGGCGGCGGCCACGAGCGTCATCGCCGCGATGCCGGCCTTGGCGGCGCTGTAGTTGCCCTGCCCGACGCTGCCCTGCAGGCCCGCACCGGAACTGGTGTTGATGATCCGCGCGTCAACGCTTTTGCCCTCTTTGGACTGAGCGCGCCAGTACGACGCGGCGTGCCGCATGGTCGCGAAGTGTCCCTTGAGGTGCACGGCAATGACGGCGTCGAATTCTTCTTCGCTGGTGTTGGCCATCATCCGGTCGCGCACGATGCCGGCGTTGTTGACGAGAACGTCGAGGCCGCCGAAGGTGTCGAGGGCGGTCTGGACGAGGCCGGCGGCCTGGTTCCAGTCGGCGATGTTGGCGCCGTTGGCGACGGCTTCGCCTCCGGCCGCGGTGATTTCGTCGACGACACCCTGTGCCGCGCTGCCGCCGCCTGCGGGCGAACCGTCCAGCCCAACCCCGATGTCGTTGACCACGACGCGCGCCCCTTCGGCTGCGAACGCCAGTGCGTGCGCGCGGCCGATGCCGCCGCCCGCTCCGGTGACGATGACGACACGGCCGTCAACTACACCCATAACTATTTGTCTCCTCTACTTGATCGCGCTCGCGTTCGTGGTGGCCAGATAGTGCGGCGGTTCGCCGCCGCCATGCACCTCTAGCGAGGCGCCGCTGATGTAGGACGCCGCGTCGGAGGCCAAAAACGCTGCGGCCCAACCGACGTCCTCCGGCTTGGCCATGCGGCCCAGCGGCACGTTCTTGGAGATCGCGGCGATCGACTCGGCGTCCCCGTAGAACAGGTCGGCCTGTTCGGTCTCGACCATCCCGACCACGCAGGCGTTCACCCGCACCTTGGGTCCCCATTCCACCGCCAGCGTCTGCGTCAGGCTCTCCAGTCCGGCCTTGGCCGCCCCGTACGCGCCGGTGCCCGGGGACGGCCGCCGGCCGCTGAGGCTGCAGATGTTGACGATCGAACCGCCGTTGGGCTGGGCTTGCATCTTGTCGTTGGCGAACTGCGAAACCAACAGCCCACCAATGAGATTGAGCTCAATGATCTTGCGGTTGAACTTCGGGCTGGATTCCGCCGTCAGCACGAAGGGCGACCCGCCGGCGTTGTTCACGACGACGTCGAGGTGGCCGTGTGTTTGGACGATGCCGTCGATCAACGCCTTCACCGCGTCTTCGTCGCGGACGTCGCAGGAGTGGAATTCGTAGGGCAGGCCCTCGACCGCGCGGCGAGCGCAAGTGATCACGATCGCGCCCTGCTTGGCGAAAACCGAGCTGATACCTGCGCCTACTCCTCGCACACCGCCGGTGACTAAGACCACCCGTCCGGTGAGTCCGAGGTTGATACCGTCGGCTGCTTCGGGGCGAGTCACTGTGCTAGCGTACCAAGCAAGTGCTTGCTTAGGTAGCTACCCACCCAGGAAGTGCAATGACGATCACAACCACCACAATCGAACCCGGCATCGTCGCGGTTACCGTGAACTATCCGCCCGTCAACGCCATCCCGTCGCGCGGCTGGTTCGACCTGGGCGACGCCATCACGGCGGCCGGCGCTGATAGCGCGACCCACGCGGTGATCCTGCGGGCCGAGGGCCGCGGCTTCAACGCCGGCGTCGACATCAAAGAGATGCAACGCACCGAGGGCTTCACCGCGCTCATCGACGCCAACCGGGGCTGCTTCGCCGCCTTCCGTGCCGTCTACGAGTGCGCGGTTCCGGTGATCGCGGCGGTCAACGGGTTCTGCGTCGGCGGCGGCATCGGGCTGGTCGGCAACGCCGACGTCATCGTCGCCTCCGACGATGCCACCTTCGGGCTGCCCGAGGTGGAGCGCGGGGCGCTGGGCGCGGCGACCCATTTGTCCCGGCTGGTCCCCCAGCACCTGATGCGGCGACTGTTCTTCACCGCGGCCACGGTGGACGCCGCCACCCTGCACCACTTCGGCTCGGTGCACGAGGTGGTGCCCCGCGATGAGCTCGACGAGGCCGCATTGCGGGTGGCCCGCGACATCGCCGCCAAGGACACCCGGGTCATCCGGGCCGCCAAGGAGGCGCTCAACCTGAGCGACGTGCAGCGGGTCAACTCGAGTTACCGCATGGAACAAGGGTTTACCTTCGAGCTCAACCTCGCCGGGGTGTCCGACGAGCACCGCGACGCATTCGCCGGTACGACGAAGGGCGAGAAGTCTTAATGAGCGACAAGCGAACGACTCTCGACGACGCCGTCGCGGAGCTCCGCAGCGGCATGACCATCGGCATCGGCGGGTGGGGCTCGCGGCGCAAGCCGATGGCCTTCGTGCGCGCCATGTTGCGCACGGACATCACGGATTTGACGGTCGTCACCTACGGCGGACCCGACCTGGGGTTGCTCTGCTCGGCCGGCAAGGTCAAGCGCGTCTACTACGGGTTCGTCTCCCTCGACTCCCCGCCCTTCTACGACCCCTGGTTTGCCAAGGCGCGCACCAGCGGTGCCATCGAGGCCCGCGAGATGGACGAGGGCATGCTGCGCTGCGGGCTGCAGGCGGCATCGCAGCGGCTGCCGTTCCTGCCGATTCGGGCCGGACTGGGCAGTTCGGTGCCGGACTTCTGGGAAGGCGAACTGGCCACCGTCACCAGCCCGTACGAGGCGCCCGGCGGCGGGCACGAGACGCTGATCGCCATGCCGGCGTTACGTCTGGACGCCGCGTTCGTACACCTGAATCTCGGTGACAGCCAAGGCAATGCCGCATACACCGGCATCGACCCCTACTTCGACGACCTGTTCCTCATGGCCGCCGAGAAGCGCTTCCTTTCGGTGGAGCGGGTTGTTTCGACACTGGAGCTGGTCAAGGCGGTGCCGCCACAAGCTCTGCTGGTGAACCGGATGATGGTCGACGCGGTGGTGGAAGCCCCGGGTGGTGCCCACTTCACCACCGCCGCACCGGATTACGGCCGCGACGAGAAGTTCCAGCGCCACTACGCCGAGGCGGCCTCGACGGACGAGGGCTGGCAGCAGTTCGTGGCAACCTACCTTTCCGGCAGCGAGGACGACTACCAGGCGGCCGTGAAAGCCTTCCAGGAAGAGGCATCCAAGTGAGCAGCCGAGCCGAAGTGTGCGCCGTCGCCTGCGCCGAATTGTTCCGGGACGCGGGCGAAATCATGGTCAGCCCGATGACCAACATGGCGTCGGTCGGCGCGCGGCTGGCGCGCCTGACCTTCTCCCCCGACATTCTGTTGACCGACGGCGAGGCGCAACTGATCGCCGAGACCCCGGCGCTGGGTGCCTCCGCAGCGTTCGAGGGCTGGATGCCGTTCGGTCGCGTTTTCGAGACGCTGGCGTGGGGGCGCCGCCACGTGGTGATGGGCGCCAATCAAGTTGACCGCTATGGCAATCAGAACATTTCCGCGTTCGGACCGCTGCAGCAGCCGACGCGGCAGATGTTCGGCCTGCGGGGCGCGCCGGGCAACGCCATCAACCACGCCACCAGCTACTGGGTCGGCAACCACTCCAAGCGGGTGTTCTGCGAAACGGTCGACGTGGTCTGCGGAATTGGCTGGGACAAGGTGGACGACGACAACCCGGCGTTCCGGTTCGCCAACACCTATCGGGTGGTATCCAACCTCGGCGTGTTCGACTTCGGCGGCCCGGACCGGACAATGCGGGCGCTGAGTCTGCACCCCGGAGTGTCGCCTGCTGAGGTTCGCGAGGCCACCTCTTTCGAGGTGCACGGCCTCGACGAGGCCGACGAGACTCGGGTGCCGACCGACGACGAACTGCGCCTGATCCGCGAGGTCATCGATCCGAAGGCGCTGCGGGACAGAGAGATACGTTAATGAAGCTACGCACGCCGCTGACCGAACTCGTCGGCGTCGAGCACCCGGTGGTGCAGACCGGGATGGGCTGGGTGGCAGGTGCGCGCCTGGTGTCCGCCACTGCCAACGCAGGCGGGCTGGGCATCCTGGCCTCTGCGACCATGACCCTGGACGAGCTGGCGACGGCCATCGGAAAGGTCAAGGCCGCTACCGACAAGCCCTTCGGTGTGAACATCCGCGCCGACGCCGCCGACGCGGGCGACCGCGTCGAGCTGATGATCCGCGAGGGCGTGAAGGTGGCGTCGTTTGCGCTGGCACCCAAACAGGAGCTGATCGCCCGGCTGAAAGAGGCCGGGGCGGTGGTTGTTCCGTCGATCGGGGCGGCCAAGCACGCGCGCAAGGTCGCGGCCTGGGGCGCCGACGCGATGATCGTGCAGGGCGGCGAGGGCGGCGGACACACCGGACCTGTCGCGACCACGCTGCTGCTGCCCTCGGTGCTGGACGCGGTCAAGGACAGCGGCATCCCGGTGATCGCGGCGGGCGGATTCTTCGACGGGCGCGGCTTGGCCGCGGCGTTGTCGTACGGCGCCGCCGGCGTCGCCATGGGCACGCGTTTTTTGCTCACCTCGGACTCGACCGTGCCCGACGACGTCAAGAAGCGCTACCTTCAGGCCGCGCTGGACGGCACGGTGGTGACCACTCGGGTCGACGGCATGCCGCACCGCGTGCTGCGCACCGAGCTGGTCGAGAAGCTGGAAGGCGGTTCGCCGGTAAGGGGTTTCACCGCCGCCGCGCGTAATGCGGCGAAGTTCAAGCAGATGTCGGGGATGACCTGGCGGTCGATGATCACCGACGGCCTGGCGATGCGCCACGGCAAGGAACTGACCTGGTCGCAGGTGCTGATGGCGGCGAATACCCCGATGCTGTTGAAAGCCGGTCTGGTGGAAGGTAATACGGAGGCAGGTGTGCTGGCCTCCGGGCAGGTGGCCGGAATTCTTGAGGACCTGCCGTCGTGCGCCGAGCTGATCGAATCGATCGTCAGCGACGCGATCAAGCATCTGCAGGCGGCGTCAGCGTTCGTGGAGTCCTAGCCGCGCCGAGCGTGCGCAGTTGTACGCCGCGAGCGGCGTGTCTGCGTGCAGACACGCACGCTCGCGGTAAAGGCGGCAAAGGGGTTAGAGGCGCTCGATGATGGTGACGTTGGCGGTGCCGCCGCCCTCGCACATCGTCTGCAGACCGTAGCGACCGCCGATGCGTTCCAGCTCGTTGAGCATAGTGGTGAACAGCTTGGCCCCGGTGGCGCCCAGCGGGTGGCCCAGCGCGATCGCGCCGCCGTTGGGGTTGACCTTCTCCGGGTCGGCCTTGATCTCCTTGAGCCAGGCCAACACAACGGGCGCGAAGGCCTCGTTGATCTCCACGGTGTCGATGTCGTCGATGGACAGCCCGGTCTTTTCCAGCGCGTAACGCGTGGCCGGGATCGGACCGGTCAGCATGAACACCGGGTCGGCGGCCCGCGCACTAATGTGGTGGATGCGGGCGCGTGGGGTCAGCTTGTGATCCTTGACGGCCTGCTCGGAGGCCAGCAGCACGGCGCTCGCACCGTCGGAGATCTGACTGGCCATCGCCGCCGTCAGCTTGCCGCCCTCGACGAGCGTCTTTAGGCCGGCCATCTTCTCCAGCGACGACTCGCGCGGACCCTCGTCCAGCCGGAACGGCCCGGATTCGGTTTCCACGGTGATGATTTCGTTGTCGAAGTGGCCGCCGCGGATCGCGGCGAACGCGCGCTCGTGACTGGTCAGCGCGAAGCGCTCCATCTCTTCACGCGACAGGTTCCACTTCTCGGCGATCAACTCCGAGCCGCGGAACTGCGAGATCTCCTGGTCGCCATAGCGGTGCAGCCATTGCTTGGATTCGTTGGTGGGCGACGTGAACCCGAACTGCTCGCCGACCGTCATCGCCGACGAGATCGGGATCTGGCTCATGTTCTGTACGCCGCCGGCCACGATCAGGTCGGCCGTGCCGGCCATAATCGCCTGTGCACCAAAGGAAATCGCCTGCTGGCTGGAACCACACTGCCGGTCCACAGTGACACCCGGAACCTCTTCCGGGTAACCGGCGGCCAGCCACGACAGCCGCGCGATGTTGCCCGCCTGGGCCCCGATGGCGTCGACGCAACCCGCGATCACATCGTCAACAGCGGCAGGGTCGACGTCGACCCGGTCGAGCAATCCGCGCCAACCCAGGGCACCAAGGTCGACGGGATGGACCCCGGATAGCGATCCGCCGCGCTTGCCAACCGCGGTACGCACAGCGTCGATGACATACGCCTCAGCCACTTTTCAGACTCCTTCTTTGGTAATGCCGCCAAGCACAATGGCGAGATATTGCTGACCCACTTGTTGCGCGGTGAGCGGTCCGCCGGGCTGATACCAGCGCACCGACACCCAGGTGGTGTCACGAATGAAACGGTAGACCAGATCCACATCGAGGTCTGGCCGGAAGTAGCCGTCATCGATGCCCTGATGAAGCACCTCGACCCACATCTTGCGCTGTTGGCGGTTCATGTCCTCGATATAGGAGAACCGCGGCTGCGACAACAGCCGTTTGGCTTCGTCCTGGTAGATGACGACCTGCGCATGCCGATCCTCGATCGCCTCGAACGACGCCATGAACAAGCCCTTGAGCCGCGCCAGCGGATTGGTTTCGCTGTCCAGAACTTCGCGATAGCGGGCGAACAGCCAGTCCAGGAAACTGCGCAACAGCTCGTCGACCATCTCCTCCTTGGAGGAGAAGTGGTGGTACAGGCTGCCGGACAGAATGCCGGCACCGTCGGCGATGTCGCGCACCGTGGTGGCGCGCAGCCCGCGTTCGGCGAACATCGCAGCGGCAAGCTCTAGCAGCTCGTCTCGTCGGCTGTTTGCCTGACCGGGCGCTCGGTCCACCCGATCAGACTATCAACCAAGCGCTTGCTCGGCTAGCTGATGGCGTCGGCGCAACGAGACTGCGGGCGGTTTCTGACTGACGTCGGCCTTCCCGGAGATGAATGCGGTCACCGGGCCCGACTTGGAGCCACCCGACCGCTTGCTCGCGACCAGCGCGAAGGTGGTCTGCCCCGAGAACAGCACCTCGAGGTGGTAGGGCTCGAACATGGTGATCTTGACGCCGCTGACGTCGGGCGCGCTCCA
>DATJOR010000360.1:0-5651 GCA_035506875.1 Mycobacterium sp. | reverse complement strand
CGCCTGGACCCAGGGCACCGGCAAGGAGTTCAAGGGCGGCGTCGGCACCGGCGCCAAAGGCAACGACGGCACCTCGGCGATGGTGAAGAACACCGAGGGCGCGATCACCTACAACGAGTTGTCGTTCGCGATGGATGAGGGCCTTTACGCCGCCGAGATCAAAACTCCGGGTAGCCGCAAGTCGAGACGCCCGGTGCGCATCGGCACCGACTCGGTCGGCAAGACCATCGCCGGGGCCAAGATCGTCGGCAAGGGCAACGACCTGGTACTCGACCTCTCGTCGTTCTACACGCCCACCGAAGACGACGTGTACCCGATCGTGCTGGCCACTTACGAGATCGTCTGCTCCAAATACCCCGACCCCCAGGTCGCGCAGGCAGTCAAGGCGGCCCTGCAGGCGACGCTCGGTCCGGGCCAGATCGACCTGGACAAGCACGGCTACATTCCGCTGCCGCCCGACTTCCAATCACGGGTCTCCAGCGCCGTCGCTGCGATCAGCTGATCGCCTCAGGGCAGATCGTGCACACATCGGAACCCGATGTGGGTGGTCGCCGTGTCCTGCGATTGCGGTGACCGCGCCGCGGGCCGATACCGATGGCAGTACTCGGGCGCGCACAGGTGCGAGCCACCCTTGAGAGTCTGCGCGATCGCCGGGTCGGCGGGCCCCGACGGCGCGCAGCAGGCCTTCGGCGGCTGACTCAGCCGGTGGTGGGCCGAGTATTCGGTGGCCGTCCATTCCCAGACATTGCCGATCATGTCGACGAGGCCGACGTCGTTGGGCGGGAAGGCGCCCACCGGCGACGTTCCGATCCAACCGAGCGCACCGTCGTTGCGGTAGGGGAAGCTGCCTTGCCAGGTGTTGGCCATCAGCTTTCCGTCGGGCTTCTCTTCGTCGCCCCACGCATACGTCGTGGCGGCCCCGCCGCGCGCCGCGTACTCCCACTCGGCCTCGGTCGGCAGCCGCCGGCCGACCCATCGGGCGTACGCCGCGGCGTCGGGATAGGCCACCTGAACGACCGGATGATCGGCCTTGTCGGCAACGTCGCTGTCCGGCCCGAACGGGTGCCGCCAGCTCGCGCCCGGCGCCCAGACCCACCATTGCCGCCAATCGCGCAGGTCGACCGGACCTGGCGTCGGATGAAACACCATCGCGCCCGCGCGCAACTCTTTCGCGTCGGCTCCCGGATACAGCGCGGGATCGATCGGTTGCTCGGCGACCGTCACATACCCTGTAGCGGAAACGAATTCGGCGAACTGAGCATTGGTCACCGGATGCCGTTCCACCGCAAACGCGGCCACCGTCACCGTGTGAATCGGCGCTTCCTCGGGGTAAAAGCTTGTCGACCCCATGCGGAATGATCCGGACGGCAGCTCGACCAGCTCGGTGCGCATGCGTTCAGGGTATGACGACCGCGAAGTCTTGCATCAGCGCGGTTTTCGCCGCGTCGAAACCGGGCGCGTCGGCCGGCCCCTCCAGATGCGTGACGACCAGGTATTTGTTCGTGTTGGTCCAGATGTGGGTCAGTCGGTCGGCGAAATCGACCGCGCCCGACGGCCCGAGGAATGCGCCGGTGAGCTTCTGGCTGCTGTATCCGCAGAATTTGGCACCCGCCGTGTCCACCCGCACATCGGGCTTCGAGTGTCTCAGCCTTGTGGTGTAGTCCGCGAAGGCCGCGGCTGGGTCAAGCGTTGTCTGGGCGATGGTCACCGTGCCGGTCATGCCGTCGGGACCGTTGAGGGTCAACGCCACATCGCCTTGCCCGGGCTCAGATGACCAGCCGTCGGGCACCGAGATGGTGATCCGCGGTGCGACCGGATCGGAGACCTGTGCGACGGTGCCCACGCCGATCCCGCTCGGCGGCGGGAAGCACACGAACGCGTTTGGCGGAATGTGGTCCGGCGGCGTTTCCTCGATCCCGGGAACAGGCACACCGTGGCTTGTTGGGGATCGCGGCGTCGCGGAGTTGGCTGTCGTGGCCCCGGCGTGTACTCCGGTCCAGGCGGCGGCCCCGTCGGTGGTCCTGACGCATCCTGACAGCACAGCGATCACCACCAGGCCGGCCGATGCCAGCGCTGCCCAGAGAAACGTTGACGGAGTATCAGTCACGCGAAAAGGCTAGCGCCAATTCCTTTTCCAAGTCTTCGTAGGGTCGGCCAGAAACGTCGACGGCGACCTGAGCGATGGTGCCGCCGGTGAACGCGAACGGCGCTTTGTAGCGGCTGGACACCGCCGACCCGCCGTTGCGCCCGACGGTGATGCCGGCCCCCGCCAGCCCGAATGTTCCGGGGTGGGCTTGCACATCCGCCAGCGTGCCGACCACGTCGTCGTCGATGAACAACGTGACGTCACCGAGCGGCGTATGACTGTTTGCGACAGTCCCGGTGAGTGAATAGCTCACCCCGAGAACATGTTTGCCCAACGGCACCGCGCCCTGAGAGGAAACCAGCTGCTGGCGCTCGCCGAGGAAGTTGTAGACGTAGTGCAGCCGTCCGTCCTGGATGAACAGCACGTGCCCGCCGTGCGCCCCGCCCTGTTTGAACAGCACCCCCTCGGCGCCGGTGGTATCCACCGTCACGTCGGCCAGCACGGCGAACGAGCGGCCGCGGAGTTCGGCGGCTGCGCCGATGCCGACGTCCGCGCAGTCGGGATAGTAGATGTAGCTGGATCGTTCGCCGACCAGGTAGGGACGGGAGCGCCCGAGCGTTTCAAAGATGTTGAGATCCGCCAGCGGCAAACCGTTGTATTTGTCGGCCTCGGAGTACCACAGCGCCTTGAGCTCCTCGAGCTTGTCGGGGTTTTCGGCAGCCAGGTCGTGGCACTGGCTGCGGTCGGCCTCGATGTGGAACAGCTCCCAGCGATCGGCGTCGAAATGCGACCAGCCCGAGGGCGTGGCCGCGTGCACGGTGTTGGCGAACCAACCCTGATGCCAGATCCCGCGAGTTCCCAGCATGGTGTAGAACTGAGTTTTCTTACCGGTGTCGGCAGCCGAATCCACAAGGGCTGCTTTGAAACTCAACCCGTCCAGCGGCTTCTGCACGATGCCTTTGACGGTGTCCGGCGGTGTCATGCCCAGCAAGTCGTACACCGTCGGGGTGATATCGCACACGTTGACGTAGTTGTCACGAACCTCACCGTGCGCCGCAATCCCGTTGGGCCACGAGATGATCGCCGTGTCGGCGATGCCGCCCTCATGGGAGGCGTAGCGTTTGTAGAGCTTGTAGGGCGTGTTGAAAGCCATCGCCCACCCGATCGGGTAATGGTTGTAGGTCTCCGGTCCGCCGAGGTGGTCGAATAGCTTCATACTCTCTTCGACTGTGTCGATGTAGCCGTTGAAGAACTTGCCCTCGTTCACCGATCCGTTCGGACCGCCCTCGCCGCTCGCGCCGTTGTCGGAGATCACCACGATGATGGTGTTGTCGAGCTGCCCGGATTCCTCGAGATAGTCCAGGATGCGGCCGATCTGGGCGTCGGTGTAGCTCAGGAAGCCGGCGAACACCTCGGCCATCCGGCTGAACAGCTTCTTCTCTTCGTCGTTGAGTGTGTCCCACGGCCGCACCGTGTCCTGCAACGGCCACGGTTCGCCGTTGGGTCCCTTGACGTCGAGATACGGGTTGACGGGCGACAATTCGGTATCCGGCGGAACAATCCCCATCGCCTTCTGCTTCTCCAGCACCACCTCGCGGTAGCGCTCGTAGCCCATGTCGAACTTGCCGGCGTACTTGTCGGCCCATTCTTTGAAGACATGATGCGGGGCGTGCCCGGCGCCCGGGCACACGTAGCTGAACCACGGCTTGTCCGGCGCAATCACCTTGGCGTCGCGGATGAATTCAATAGTCTTGTCAGCGATGTCTTTCGACAGGTGGTAGCCGTCCTCGGGCGTGCCGGGCGGGTTGACCGGGTGGTTGTCGTAGACCAGGTCCGGGTACCACTGGTCGGTCTCGCCGCCCATGAATCCGTAGAAGCGTTCGAAGCCGCGCGACGTCGGCCAGTGCCGCTTGGTCGACGCCATGTTCGACTCTTCCAGCGGCACCAGATGCCACTTGCCGACACAGTAGGTGTTGTAGCCGTGCTCGTTGAGTGCCTCGGAGAGCAATGCGGTGTCGGCCGGAATCCGGCCGTTGCAGTTGGGAAAACCGTCGGTGAATTCTTCGATGGTGGCCATTCCCACGGTGGTCGCGTTGCGACCGGTTAGCAGTGACGCCCTGGTCGGTGAGCACAGTGCCGTGGTGTGGAACTGCGACAGCCGCACGCCACGCTCGGCGATGCGGGCCATCGCCGGCATCTCGACCAAGCCGCCGAAGCAGTCCCAGGTCGCGATACCGGTGTCATCCCAGACGAGGTAGAGGATGTTCGGTGAGTTCTCCGGCGCGGTCGGTGCGGCGTACGGACCCCAATCCGGCTCCGAATCACGGATATCCAATTCGATCTTGCCGCTGAACTCGGTCGTCATCGCCGGCCTCACTCTCGTGGTGGACCCCCGGAATACCGGATGAAGCTTATACCGCGAAGCTGTGACTGATGCGGGAACCCAAAAGCCCCCAAAACATTACAGGTTTGGGGGCTTCTGAGATGCTCCGGCGAGTGCTCGCCTGGGGCTTACTTGGCTTTCTCGAGAATGTTGACGAGCCGCCACCGCTTGGTTGCCGACAGCGGTCGAGTCTCCATCAACGAGACGCGGTCGCCGATCCCGGCGATGCCGTTCTCGTCGTGCGCCTTGACCTTCTTGGTGGTTCGGATGATCTTGCCGTACAGCGGGTGCCGGACACGGTCTTCCAGCTCGACGACGATGGTCTTCTGCATCTTGTCGCTCACCACGTACCCGATTCGGGTCTTGCGCTGACCGCGCGGCTTTGGAGTGCTCGGTGTGCGCTTGGGGCCCTTAGCACCGCCCGCCGTTTCTTTCGCGGCGGCTTTCGCAGCGGACTTGGCCGGGGCCTTGGCCGCCTTCTTCGCAGGGGTTTTCGCTTCTGCCATTACGAATCCTCAGTTCCAGCACCATTGGGGCCCGCGGCCAGGCCGAGTTCACGTTCACGTAGCACGGTGTAGACGCGTGCGATCTCCTGGCGCACGATGCGGAGTCGACGATTGTTGCTGAGCTGACCGGTCGCCATCTGGAAGCGCAGGTTGAACAGCTCTTCCTTGGATTCGCGTAGCCGCGCGATCAGCTCCTCGTCGGTGAGCTCGCGCAGTTCGCCAGGGGAAATTCCCACTGCCATCAGAACTGGTCCTCTCGGGTAACGATGCGTGCCTTGATCGGCAGCTTGTGAATTGCTCGGGTCAATGCGTCCCGCGCGACCTTCTCATTCGGGAAGCTGAGCTCAAAGAGAATGCGACCCGGCTTGACGTTGACGATCCACCACTCGGGCGACCCCTTACCGGAACCCATTCGGGTCTCCGCCGGCTTCTTGGTCAGCGGACGATCCGGGAACACGTTGATCCACACCTTGCCGCCACGCTTGATGTGCCGGTTGATGGCAATACGAGCTGCCTCGATCTGCCGGTTGGTGACGTAGGCATGCTCCAACGCCTGGATGCCGTAGTCACCGAAACTCACCTGGGTGCCGCCGCTGGCGATCCCGCGTTGCCGCGGATGATGCTGCTTTCGGTGCTTGACCTTGCGGGGAATCAACATGATTCAGCTCTCCGTACT
>DATJOR010000359.1:0-2355 GCA_035506875.1 Mycobacterium sp. | reverse complement strand
CCGGCCGAAGCAGGGCTTTGCGTGTCGCATTTCTCCAACCGGATCTGTTCATTGCAGCGACCGCTTTGCGCCATGATTTATGTGTGGTGACTCGGAATGTCGGCGACTTCGTCGCTGCAGGCGTTCCGGTACTGAATCCCTGGACTGACAGCCAACCGCGTCCTCCCACAACCGGTCCGTGACAATGCCCGACAACACCCATCGCACCGCAACGATCTCCGTCCTGGTGGACAACGAAGCCGGCATCCTCGCCCGCGTCGTCGGCTTGTTCTCGGGCCGCGGCTACAACATCGACAGCCTCACCGTCGCACCGGTGGACCGTGACGGCACCGTCAGCCGCATCAACGTCGTGACCTCGGGCACCGACATGGTGATCGAGCAAATCAAGGCGCAGCTCGACCGCCTGGTGCCGGTGCACAAGGTCGCGGACCTGACGCGCGAGGGACCGCACGTCGCCCGCGAAATGGCGCTGATCAAGGTCATCGGCATCGGCGAGAAGCGCGTCGAGGCGCTGCGCATCGCCGACACCTTCCGCGCCCGCGTGGTTGACACCACGACCGAAAGCTTCGTGTTCGAGATCACCGGTTCCAGCGAGAAGATCGACGCTTTCATCGAGCTGATGCGCGACCTGGGGCTGGCCGAGGTCGCCCGCACCGGCGTCGCGGCGCTGGCCCGCGGCAAGCGCACGATATCGGCTGCGCCCCCGTGATCGGCTGGCTCGTCCAGTTCGGGTCCTGGATCGAGCAACACCCGGGCATCGCCTCCTGGGTCCAGGCCGTCGGCGCAACGTTCGCCGTGATTGCCGCGGTGCTGGTGCCGGCCACGCAGGCCCGCTATGCGCGGCGGCAACGCGAGGCCGACCGAGATCTGCGCGCCAAGAGCCTGGCCATCGCGATCTACCCCGAACTGCACCACATCCGCGGCGCGTACCGGCGCATCCGTCACGAACTGACGGAATTGGCCGAGCAAAAGCGGCCGGCGGACCAGCAGGGCCACAGCTTCGCTCACAGTGCAACCGGCGCGTTTGCCGAGGAAGGCCAACACTTCTCCATCCCGATAACCCCGACGCTGCGCGCCCTGGTCCCCGACTTCTACTTGCTCGGCGAACCGCTCGGGCCGCAGGTGCAGAAGTGCATCGGCCGCTCGATGAAGTTCAACGACGTGCGCGACGCCGTGTTCAAACCCTCGGCGCGGCTGGGGTTGGAGCATATCCTGGCGTTCATCAACAACGGCATCGCTCACCTCGACGAATGCATCATCGAGATCGAGCGGACCTGGCAGATCAGCGCCGATGAGGCCCACGCCTTCGAGGACCATCTCGCCGGCGAGCGTCCGCTAGACCCCATCCCCGACCGCGAACCAACAGCGAAGGAGACTGTGTAATGCGCGTCTACTACGACCGCGACGCCGACGTGAACCTGATCAAGGCCAAGAAGGTCGCCATCATCGGCTATGGCAGCCAGGGCCACGCCCATGCCAACAACCTGAAGGACAGCGGCGCGTCGCAGGTCGCGGTCGGGCTGCGACCGGCCGCTTGACTTGCGACAGTTCAACGAAACGATGAATGTCGCTGCGCTGACGTGTCTCGCCATGGCTTCGTTCAAAAAGTCCGGAAGGATATGACGTGGCGCTGATCGAAGGCTTTCACGTTCAGAATTATCGTTCCCTTCGTGATGTGACGCTCGGCAGGCTGTCGGGCCATCCGGAGGTGGCTGTCCTTACACCGCTTACGGTCGTCATCGGCAAGAACGGAGCTGGCAAGAGTACACTATTCGATGCATTCGGGTTCGTTGCAGATTGTCTGACCATTGGGGTCGAGGCGGCATGTGACCGCGAGCAACGTGGTGGATTCGAACGCCTCCGCTCATTAGGAGTGGAGGAGCCGATCCGGTTCGAAATTTATTATCGCGAGGCACAGAACCAGCGCCCCATAACCTATGTGTTGGCGATTGACTTGGACGGCTCGGGCCGCCCGTTTGTAGCATCCGAAATATTGCTGCAGCGTCGACGAGATCAGCGTTACGGAAGACCGTTTCCGTTTCTTCGCCTGTCGCGCGGCATTGGTCAGGCTTGGGCTGGCGAAGACGAGGTCGAAATAGAGGGTGAGGAGTCTAATGCGCAAGTACCGGTCGCGCTGACGGACATCCGCCAGCTCGGCATTGCAACGCTCGGCACTCTTCGTGATCATCCCCGTATCACCCGCTTCCGGGATTTCTTGAAGGGATGGTATCTCTCGTACTTCACACCAGATGCGGCACGCGGCATACCGACCGCAGGTCCGCAACGCCACCTGAACGTGCATGGAGACAATCTCGGCAACGTCGTGCAATTCATGCAGCGCGAGCACGGCGATCG
>DATJOR010000358.1:0-10732 GCA_035506875.1 Mycobacterium sp. | reverse complement strand
AGGGTGTACATGTTGATGCCGTAGGTGCCGGCGCGCACGGCCGCGGCGACCTCGAGGCCGTGTGCGACGTCTGCGGTCCACACCGATCCGGCCAGACCGTAGTCGCTGTCGTTGGCGATGCGGATCGCGTCGTCTTCGTCGCGGTAGGTCAGCACGCTCAGCACCGGGCCGAAGATTTCCTCGCGCGCGATGCGCATGTCGTTGGTGACGTCGGTAAACAGCGTGGGACGCACATACCAGCCCTGGCTGTGGGGTGCGTCCTCGCCGCCGAGGACCATCCGGGCGCCCTCATTTACCCCGGACCGGATGTAGTGCTGCACCCGGGCCTGTTGACGTTGAGCCACTAGGGGCCCGATGTCGGTCGTCTCATCGGCCGGATCGCCCACCTGCAGGCCCGACATCATGTCGGCCAGCGCGTCGACGACCTCGTCGTGACGTCGTTCGCCGACCAGAATGCGGGTTTGCGCGACGCACGCCTGGCCGTTGTTCATCAGGCTCGCGGACTTCAGGCTCTTGACCGTTTTGTCGATGTCGGCATCGTCGAGGATGATCGCCGCGGACTTGCCGCCGAGTTCCAGGCTCACCCGCTTGAGCTGCTCACCGCACAGCGCAGCGATCCGGCGTCCCACCGCACTCGAGCCGGTGAACGAGATCTTATCGACGCCGGGATGACGCACCAGGGCCTCGCCGGCGTCCGTGCCGCCGGGCAGTATGGATACCACGCCGTCGGGCAGATCCAGCTGCTCGATCATCTCGGCCAACCACAAAGCGTCCAAAGGCGTTTCGGGGGCGGGTTTGACGATGACGGTACAGCCCGCGATCAGTGCCGGAATCAGCTTAGGCATGATCAGGAACTGCGGCACATTCCATGGCACGATCGCCCCGACCACGCCGACCGGTGCTCGGTGTAGGTGTACTTCGCCGAGCACACCTTGACGACGCTCGGCCCACGGAAAGTCACGGGCGACCGCCAAGGCCAGGTGAATCATCGACACCGCCGCCGCGGCCTGTCCCAGCCGGCTGAAGCTGCGCGGCGATCCCATCTCGTCGGTGATCAGATCGGCCATCTCGTCGAGGTGGCCGGAGTAGATCGTCGCGAGTTGTTCGACCTTGTGCATCCGCTCGCGCACATCCAGGCGGGGCCACGGACCGTGGTCGAAGGCCTGTCGCGCTGCCGCGACCGCGGCGTCGACGTCCGCGGGCGTCGCCGCGGGCACATCGCCGATCGGCTTTTCCGAATGCGGGGAGATAACCGTCAGGCGCTGCTTCGTGGACGGCGCGCGCCACTGTCCTCCGATGAAAAGCTCGTCGTAGCAACGGTGGTCATTGGCTTTGGTCATCGGGGCACCACCTCTGAAAAGGCGACGGCAATTTTGCTATTGATGCTAACATAGCAAAAAAGACGGGCCGCCTGGCAACTGCCTTGGATCAACGGTGAAGGCGACGTGAGCGACGAACTTCGGGTGACTGCGGACGGCGCCGTCCGCATCGTCACGATCAACCGTCCCGATGATCTCAACGTCATCAACGCCACACTGCATCACCAGCTGCTCGACGTATGGCGTGACCTGGAGCGCGACACCGAAGCCCGCTGCGTCGTGCTCACCGGCGCCGGCAAAACCTTCAGCGGGGGAGGCGATTTCGCGTTCCTGAAGGCTCAGCACCGCTCCCTTGCCCTGCGGTACGACATCTCCGCGCAGGCGTCGGACATTCTCCACGCGATGATCAACTTCCGGCTGCCCGTCGTCGCGGCGGTCAACGGCCCCGCCGTCGGGCTGGGCGCGTCGCTGGCATTGTGTTGTGACCTGGTGTTGATGTCCGAGCGTAGCTATCTGTGCGATCCACACGTCTCGATCGGGCTGACAGCCGGCGACGGCGGGGCGTTGCTCTGGCCGTATATGACCAGCCTGATCCGCGCCAAGGAGTACATCTACACCGGCGAGCGCATCCCGGCCGAGCTGGCGGTCGAGCTCGGCCTGGCCAACCGCGTCACCACCGCCGACTCCCTGATGGACGAGGCGTTGGGATTGGCCGCGCGGCTGGCGGCTCAGCCGGCGCGCGCACTGCAGACCACCAAACGGGCGTTCTCTAAGCACATTGCTCAGACAGCGGTCGCGATCATCGACTACGGGCTGGCCGCCGAAACCCTGGAGCTGGGCGCCGACGACCATATCGACAAGGTGCGCGAGTTCCTGGGCGCCGACAAATACGACGCGATCGACGTGCCCGAGGAATGACGTGAGCAACGACTGGCGCAAATACCCGTTCCGGCTGGTGCACGACGACAGCGCGCTGGATTTCCCTGCCGCCGAGGGCGAACACGCCGACCAGGAGTCCGACACCTGGTTCATCGCGGGCGAGCTGACTGGGACGTCAGGTCGCTCGTTCGCGTTCCTGACCATCTTCAACAAAAACCGCCCGGGCGGGACGGTGGTCGCCGACTTCTACACCATGGCGCTATTCGATTGCGATACCGGCGAATACGGCACCTACACCGACTACGACATGCCGCCGAAGAACATGCAGCCCGACGCGCGACCAAAGATGTCGATGGCAGCCGGATATCTCGACATCCGCTACGAAAGCAGCGCCGGGTCGGTGGCGTGGACAGCCTGCCGTGACGACGATGGCGAACTGGAGCCCTACACCTACCGCGTCAGCCTCCGCGGCGTCGACCAGGCGGGTCAGTCGATGGAGCTGGACTTGACCGTCACGCCGACGCGTGCGCCGGTGCCGGTTGGGGCAGCGGCATGCAACGGGAAGATCACTTGCTTCGGCCAGCCGGACACGTATTCGTACTTCCAGACCGGGATGGCGATGCACGGGACACTGCGCTGGGGTGAGCTGTACGAACGGGTCAGCGGCAGCGCAGGCCACGTCGATCGGCAGTGGTTTCCCAAATACGCCGGCGGCGGGGGAACCGGGGGAGACCCGCGTGCCCGCTCGCACGAATGGCGCACGATCAACCTGGACAACGGCGTCGACATGAGCATCTGGCGGCAGTTCGACCGGACGGATGGCAATGCACTGCAACCATTTTCGGGTGTGACGGTGAGTTATCCCGATCCGGCAATGGCGCCGGAGTGCGCGGAGGACGTCGAGGTCACGGTCAGCAGCTACGTCCAATGGCCGAATGCGATTCGGCCGCTCGTGCCGCCGCTGGCGGCGAACCGGTTCATGCCCGACCGCCACCAGTTACGCAGTGCCGCAATGCAACTGGATCTTACCGGAGAGCCGCTGGTGCCGGCCCCGGCGCATGGCCTGCCGATCGAATACATGGAAGGGCCGTACCGCTATCGCGGAACGTTGCGCGGAGAACCGGTCAGCGGCTTCGCATTCTACGAACGCTCGCTGGCGCTCTACCGGGATTGGGAGCTGATCGACGTGCTGGCCGCCACTGTCGAGGACTCCAGCCTCGTCGACCAAATCCGCCCGTTGGTGGCCGCGGGCCGCCGCGCGGAGGCGCAGAAGTTATTGGAGGCCATCGAGCAGTCGGATTGCCGCGATGTCGTCGATGCGCTGGTCGCGGCGCTATCCGCCGACAGCTGAGGCCCAGGAGATGTGACGGTGCTGTAGGCCAGGTTCGTTGCGGCCGAACAGCAAGTGATCGCGGGCCCCGGACTCGAGGTTGGCCTGGAGACCCGCGACGAGGCGGTAGTCCTCGTCGCGCACGGTGGCATGGGCATAGTCGAAGACGGCTTGGGCGCCGACGGCCACGGATTCCTCGGAGATGTCCAGCGGCGTCGAATTTTGGTGAACTGTAATGGATCTGCCCGGCACGGCGGCGGGATAGATGCGGAACAGCTCGCCGTTGGCGATGGTCACTGACAGCACGATATTCGGAAACAGCGCGTAGATCACCACCATGTTCTGGAACGGGTCCCACTGGTCCTCGGGAACGTTCTCCAGGTCCAGAATGGAGTTCAGTGGAAAGATCAATCGGTGATGCGGACCGAACGAATCGAAGACGGTGCAGTTGCTGCGCGCGATCGTGGCAAAGGTCTCCCGGTGGACGGTGGCGAAGTGGTAGTTCTCCGAGAATGTGTCAACCGCGAGTTTCCAGTTGATCGGCGAGTCGAGCACTTTCTCGCCGAGCGGAGACCAGCGCCCGATGCCCCACGAGTCCAGTTCTTCGGCTAGTGGTCCCAGGTGTGCCGAGATATCCAAAGTCGCTGCGGGATCCATTGCCACCCACAGGAATCCGGCCAATTCGGTGGCGGGCAGCTCGGTCAGGCCGTCAGACTTGACCTGCACGCCCGGGAAGCCCTCGCGGCCGGGCAGACCGACCAACCGACCGGTGTCGTCATACGTCCATGCATGATAGGGGCAGGTGAACCGCCTGGCCTTCCCGCAGCCGGTGACAACCTGCGACTGTCGATGCAAGCACACGTTGTTGAACGCCTTCACCGAACCGGTGGAGGTTCTCGTCAGCAGAATGGATCGCCCCATCACGGTCTTGGTGCAGTAAGTTCCGGGCTCCGGCAGCTCGGATACATAACCGACCAACTGTGGGCTGGCCATCAACATCGCGACGTCCCGCTCGTGGCGCTCGATCGACGTGTACTCGCTCGCCTGGACCGTATGTTCGGCCAGTGCGAGGTCGGTGGTTTTGTCGCGCGCCAACTTCACGGCACGCCGGGTCAAGTCGATGAGTTGGTCGCGTTCCATCGCGGTTCCTCCACCGTCCGGGCTAACGCTCTCGTTGCGGTTAACTTTACAAACTTAGCAATAATTGTATAGGTCGGTGTACATCCAAGGTCGTCGCGGCGCATCCTTGTTCCAAAGCCGTTGCGGGCCGAGAGGAGAAACCCATGGCCCCAGACCGTCTGAGCAGTCTCGTCGCGGTGGGCGCCGCGTCGTTCGCGATCGCCCCGTCGCAACCGCCAACTGCCTCCGCCGACACTCCGTCGTGGAACGGCGAGTACGCGATCACATTCATGGTTGGTCCAAAGTCCGGAACCAGCATGGCGGTGGGTGACCCTGAGACCCAGCACACCGAGAACTACGGATTCCGATCAAGTTGTACGGGTGGAAAGTGCGTCGCGACGATCGTCAGCGGCCCTCCGCCGAGCAATCCGACGGTTCCGCAACCGGTGCAGTTCACCTGGGACGGGTCGTCCTGGACGCAGGTCACCGATTTTCAATGGGACTGCATGATGCCCGACACCACGATCCAGTGGAGTCCGGCCCGATCCACTGTGCACTACACGCCCCAAGCTGATGGAACACTTGCCGGCGTCATGCACACCGACATTTTGAGCGGCCCGTGCCAGGGCTGGATCGAGATGGACATGTCGGCCGAACGCGTTTGACGGCGATCACCCGCCGGGAGGTTCCCAGGCCGATCCGCCGGGCGTGTCCACGCACGCGACGGGTCCGCCCGTGTTTGACGTGGCCGTCGCGCCCGGGGCCCCGCAGGGCATACCGACCGCGGGCCGAGTATCCAGGCCCGTTGGGGTGGTCGGGGTCGTCGGCGTCGGCGAATGCGTCCTGGTGGTCTCCGCGACAGTCGTCTCCGGCCGCGCGGACGAGGTCACCGGTGGGGTGGTCGTCACTGCTGACGATGGTGTCGGCGTTGAGGACGTGGTGGTGACAGGAGCAACAGGAGTCGGGGACTTGACCATCGGCGGCGGGATGGCCGTTGCCGGGGCCACGCTTGCCGGCGGGGTTGTCGTCAGCGAGGTCGGAGTTTCGACATCGGTTGGCGTGTCGTGAGACTCAGAGGCCGAGCGCAGAGCCATGACACCCACGGCGCCGCCCACCGCCACTGCCAGGATGGCAAGGCCGAGGGCTGCCGTGTGCAGCAGCCGTCGACGATTTGACGCCGTACGTGCGTCGTCATTCGCAGCAGTCCATACATCAGCTTCCGCGCGCGTGGCGGCGTCGTCGAATTCAGCATCTGGCATGACATCCGGCGCAGCGGGGCTATGGCGACCGTCGGCCGCTGACCATTCATCGAGCGGAGCGACGGCATCGCGAATGTCGTTGTTTGGCAAGGTCTCTGGCAACGCGCTGGCTTCGTGGACCTCGGCAGTCGGGGGATCGGGTTCTGTCGCAAGCGGCTGAGCGGTAACAGCCGGTTCGGTCGGCGCGCCACCGTTGGTCAGCGGCGGAGTGAAGAGCGCGGCGGTTCCTGCGTTCGGGGTGTACGGCCCGAGGTCCTCCTTCGACTCGAGCGCCTTGGCGAAGTCTCGGCAGTAGCGGAATCTCTCGGCGGGGTTTTTCTTCAATGCCTGGGCAAATGGAGTGTCGAAGTACGCCAATTCCGGCCTGACATCACCGGGTTGTGGCGGTGCTTCCTTCAGGTGCTTGCTGGTCACCACGGCGGGGTTCATGTGGGCGAACGGCGGCGACCCGGTCAACAGATGAAACGCGGTGCACGCCAGACCATATTGGTCGGTACGGCCGTTGATCGCGTCGTCCATCAACTGTTCGGGCGCTGCGTAGCTCACCGTGCCGATGCCCAGGTTCGCCCGAGTCAGGCTGTTGGTCTCGTCGGGGCGCCGAGGTAAACCGAAGCCGGTCAGCGCAATCCGGCGTCGGCGGGACTCCCAATTGCTGAGGAGAATGTTGCTCGGATTGACAAAGCCATGCACGACACCCTGTTCGTGTGCGTAATCGAGGGCGTCCGCAATCGCGAAGACGATCTCGACGACCATGTCTGGCGGCATGCCTTCGGGATAGGCATCGGTGAGCAGCTGGGCAGCGTCGTCGCCGTCGACATAGTCCATCGAAAGCCACAGTCGGTCCTCGAACTCGCCGCGGTCGTGGAGGGTGACGATGTTCGGGTGCCATAGTGCGGCTGCCCGGCCGGTCTCCTGCTTGAACCGGTAGCGATACTCCGGGTCGGCCGATAAGTCGGCGGAGACGAGCTTGAGCGCGTCTTGGCGCTGCAACCTTGGGTGTTCAGCCACATAGAGCTCACCGATGTGTCCGCACCCGAGCAACCGGACAACACTGAATCCGGCCACCGTTGCGCCATCCACCAGCGGCATGGGGAGGATCGTACACAGGGCGGCGGGGTGCAGCCCTGGTACCGGTGCTGGGGCGTGGAGCTGCACACATGTCCAGCGCACCCCCGATCTGTGGTGAGAATGTCTGGGTGAGCGAGCCCGGAAGCAACCAGACCAGCGGGGCGTTCGCGCACCGGCTGCGCCGGATGTCGGGCCGCGACCCCCACGAGCCGCACCGGGTGGCGACTCCGTTAGAGCTGCTGTTCGACCTGACGTTCGTCATCGCGTTCGGCGTCGCCGCATCGGAATTTGCGCACACGCTGGTCGCTGGCCACATCGGGGCCGGACTGGCCGGTTTTACCTTCGCCACCTTCGCGGTCTGCTGGGCGTGGATCAACTTCAGCTGGTTCGCCTCGGCCTATGACACCGACGACTGGGTGTATCGCCTGACCACGATGCTGCAGATGGTCGGCGTGCTGGTGCTCGCGCTCGGGATCCCGCCGGTGTTCTCCTCGATCGCCGGCGGCCAGCACGTGAACAATCGGGCTCTGGTCGCCGGCTATGTGGTGATGCGGATTGCCATGGTGATCCAATGGCTGCGCGCCGCGAAGCAAAACCCGGATCGACGCTCCGCCTGCCTGACCTATGCGGTCGCGATCACCGTCGCACAGGTCGGCTGGATCGCCGTGGCCATCGCGAACAACTCGGTGGGGGTGACTTTCCTCCTGATCGCTGTGATGACGGCCATCGAGCTCGCGGGCCCATTGCTCGCCGAAAAGCGGATGGGCGGGACGCCCTGGCACGCGCACCACATCGTGGAGCGCAATTCGCTGCTGACGATCATCGCGCTCGGCGAAGGCGTGGTCGGAACGGTCGCCTCGCTGTCGGCGGTGGTCACCGACCAGGGTTGGACGACGGATGCCGTGCTGGTGGCGGTCGCCGGAACCGGCTTGACCTTCGGCATGTGGTGGGTCTACTTCGTGGTGCCGGCGGCCGAGCTGCTGCACGCCCACCGCGAGCGCTCGTTCGGCTATGGCTACCTGCACATTCTGGTGTTCGGGTCGATCGTTGCCACCGGCGCCGGCCTGCATGCGGCGGCTAGCTACATCGAACACCGGTCGCAATTGGGCTCGGTTGCCACCGTGGTGGCGGTCGCGGTGCCCGTCGGCGTCTACGTATGCGCGGTCTTCGGTACTTACCTGCTGCTGGTGCGTACGTGGGACGCGTTCTATGCGGTCGAAGTGGTGATGTGCCTGCTGGTGTTGGGTGCGGCCATCGGGCTGGCGGCCGCGGGCATCTCGACGGCGGTGTGCCTGCTCGTGGTCACGGCGGCGCCGGCCGCCGTTGTGGTCAGTTTCGAGCTGTTCGGGCACCGGCATCTGGCGGAGGTGATGGCCGGGAGTCTGGGCGCACCGGGCGGTCGAGGGTGATGCAGATGTGACCAGTCGCGTTGATGTGGTAATTGGTGCATTTGTCGTATTCTGTGACACGTGTTGCATACCTCGAGGCGCTCAGTGCTGACATTCGCGGCGGCGACACCTGCCCTGTTTGGTCTCGGTATCGCGGCGGAATCGCTGTGCGCGCCGTCGGCGTCGGCCGACGGCCTGGGCGTCCTGTTGGATTACGCAGCCGGAGTCATCCCCGCCAGCCAGATCAGGGCCGCCGGTGCTGCGGGCTCGATCCGTTATGTATCGGATCGCCGGCCGGGCGGCTCCTGGATGCTAGGCAAGCCGATACAACTCGCCGAAGCCCGCGACCTCAACCAGAACGGCCTGAAGATTGTCTCCTGCTACCAGTACGGCAAGCAGAGCTCAGCCGATTGGCTCGGCGGCCAGAGCGCCGGCATAACGCATGCCCAGCGCGGATCGGCGCTGCACACCGCGGCCGGCGGTCCCGCGAGCGCCCCCATCTACGCCTCGATCGACGACGACCCGTCCTACGAGCAGTACAAGCAGCAGGTAGCGCCCTATCTGCGAGGCTGGGAGTCGGTGATCGGCCACCAACGGGTCGGCGTGTACGGCAACTCCAAAACGATCGACTGGGCCCTGCACGACGGCCTGGGTACCTACTTCTGGCAGCACAACTGGGGCTCCCCCGGGGGTCGTACGCATCCCGCCGCCAATCTGCATCAGGTCGAGATCGACAAGCGCAGCGTGGGGGGCGTCGGGGTCGATATCAACAACATCTGCAAGCCCCAGTTCGGTCAGTGGGTCTGACCGAGCTGACCCGCGGGTAAGTTTCCAGCAAACTTTTCCAGGCTGCTCATCCGGTCCGGTTTTCGTCAGTCACGACATGACGCGTTGTCACGCCGCGATCGGCACGCCCGAAGGAACGCAGAATTTTTAGATAACGATTGCATAACAATACTGCCTTGATCTGCGCAATTGTTGCTACTCGACCGTAACCACCTGCATGCAGCAGGTTTGTTCTACCGGCCCCCGGCGCCGGTTGAGCGGAGTGTTACCTAGGGCACCATTACCCGCGCGTAGAACTCACCAGTAACCGTTTCGGGCAGGGCTCCCTCACGGGTTCTTATGACACTCTTATTGCAGCCGATCAGCCTCGTCGGCCCGCCCGCCGAAGCCGGGTCAGTCGAGACGCGGTCGGTTAGACGGGGCTAGGTCGGGTTCAAGACGGGTTAGTGACGACATCTGCAGGGCGGCGCGGCTCTGACACGCAAGGCGATCAGCGCTTAGGGAGATACGCACGTGACGATCTACGAGCACCACAGAGTGTCCGCTGACCACGACGGGATGACCCCTGGTGCTCCAGCGGCCACACAGGGCACTCATGCTCTGGTCGATCGTCTTACTGCCGGCGAGGCCTACGCCGTCGCGTTCGGTGGGCAAGGCGGCGCGTGGTTGGAGACGCTGGAAGAGCTGGTCTCCTCGGCGGGCATCGAATCCGAGCTGGCGACGCTGGCCGGCGAGGTGGACCTGCTGCTCGAGCCGGTCGCCAGGGAGCTCGTCGTGGTGCGTCCGATCGGCTTTGAGCCGCTGCGCTGGGTACGCGCGCTGGCCGCCGAAGACCCGGTCCCGTCTGAGCGGCAACTGACGTCGGCCGCAGTGTCGTTGCCCGGCGTGCTGTTGACCCAGATCGCTGCGATCCGCACCCTCGCGCGGCAAGGCATGGACCTGCACGACACCAAGCCTGTGGCCGTCATCGGGCACTCGCAGGGCGTTTTGGGCGTGGAGGCTTTGAAAGCCGGGGGCGAACGCGATATTGAGCTGTTGGCCCTTGCGCAGCTGATCGGCGCCGCCGGCACGCTGGTGGCCCGTCGGCGCGGAATCTCCGTGCTCGGCGATCGCCCACCGATGGTGTCGGTCAGCAACGCCGACCCCGAGCGCATCTACCGGTTGCTCGAAGATTTCTCCCAAGACGTCCGGACCGTGTTGCCGCCGGTGTTGTCGATCCGAAACGGCCGCCGTTCGGTCGTCATCACCGGTACCCCCGAGCAGCTGTCCCGTTTCGAGCTGTACTGCAAGCAGATCTCGGACAAGGAGGAAGCCGACCGCAAGAACAAGATCCGCGGCGGCGACGTCTTCGCTCCGGCCTTCGATCCGGTGCAGGTCGAGGTGGGCTTCCACACGCCGCGCCTGGCCCACGGCATCGACATCGTCGGCGACTGGGCCGAAAAGGTCGGCCTCGACGTCGGATTGGCGCGCGCGTTGGCCGAGGCCATCTTGGTCCAGCCGGTCGACTGGGTCGACGAGGTGGTGAAGGTCCACGAGGCAGGCGCCCGCTGGATTCTCGACCTGGGCCCCGGCGACATCTTGACC
>DATJOR010000357.1:0-10137 GCA_035506875.1 Mycobacterium sp. | reverse complement strand
CCGGGACGTGCTGATCGTCGAGGACGTGGTCGACTCCGGGCTCACACTCTCCTGGCTGCTGCGCAACCTGGCCACCCGGCATCCGCATTCGCTACGGGTGTGCACGCTGCTGCGCAAGCCCGACGCGCAGCGCGCCAATGTCGATATCGCCTATGTGGGTTTCGATATCCCGAACGAGTTCGTCGTGGGCTACGGCCTGGATTATGACGAGCGCTACCGCGACCTGCCCTACATCGGAACCCTGGACCCCAGGGTCTACACGGACTGAGCGTTTACTGCAGCTGCCACACCGCGGTGACCGAGAAGCTCACCGTCTGCTGACCGGGCTCCAACGGAACAGCCGACGGCATGGCCCCGCCTCGTAGCGGTGCAGGCGCCGGGGCTGTCCCGCCCGATGTCTCCGTGATCGATATGATCTTGCCCAGCTTCAGTCCGGACAGCTGCGCGTACTGCTCGGCCCGGTTTTTAGCGTCCTGAAAAGCGCGCGCACGGGCATCCTTGACCAGCTGCGAGTCGTCGGCGATCGAGTAGCTGACCGAGTTGATTCGGGTGGCGTCGCCGCCGGCGCCGACGATGACCGCCAGCACGTGCGACGCGGAGTCGGTCGGGTGGATCTTGACCCGGATCGAGTTGCTGGCGCGATACCCAGTGATGGCGCCGCCGGAACTGTCGTACTGCGGTTGCAGGCTGACATCGGTCGTGCTGATGTCCTTGCGGTCGACGCCGGCGCCGGTCACGGCATTGATGACCGCTTGCTGGCGGTCGTTGGTCTGGTTCATCGCCGCGGTGACGTCCGGCGCGGTGAACTCGATGCCCACGTTGGCGGTGAGGGTGTCGGGGACGCCCTGCACCTGGCCGGATCCGACGACGGTCACTTGACGGGGATTGTCGCCGAGCCGGTCGTGGTCGTGGTCGCAGGCGGACGCGACGCCGACGGCGAGGCCCAACGCGAGGACGCAACGCGGTACCAGTCTGGCGCGCTCGGTGACGGGCATGATCTGCACTTTAGCCGTTCTCATAAGGCCGATTCTCCGGTTCTCACCCCCACCCCGGGTGGGGTGGGGTATGCTCCCGGCTATGAGCGAGGAATTGACCGCGAAGAAGCAGGCAGTGCTGAACCGGCTGAAGACGGTCCGAGGCCACCTTGACGGCATCATCCGGATGGTGGAGTCCGACGCGTACTGCGTGGACGTGATGAAGCAGGTCTCCGCTGTTCAGTCCTCGCTGGAGCGGGCCAATCGGGTGATGTTGCACAACCACTTGGAGACCTGCTTCTCCGCCGCGGTGCTTGATGGCCGTGGTCAAGCGGCCATCGACGAGTTGGTCGATGCGCTCAAGTTCAGCCCGGCGCTGACCGGTCCGCAGGCACTGGCGACGGCAAGCAGCGGCTAGATCCCACGACCAGAACCATGACTGCCCCAACGTTGTGGCCGGTCTTCAGTACGAAGGGAGCGTTCGTGATGTTGTGGCATGGACTGGTGGCGAAAGCGGCGCCCACGGTGGTGACCGGCGTGGTTGGGGTTGCGGCCTACGAGGCGCTGCGCAAAGGGATGGCGAAGGTTCCACTCCGCGCAGCGACCGTCACCGCGACCGCGTGGGGCATTCGCGTTGCACGCGAGGCCGAGCGCAAGGCTCAGCAGAGCGCCGAGCAGGCCCGACTGACGGCCGCCGATGTGATCGCCGAGGCGAAAGAGCGCATCGGGGAAGACGTCACGCCGTTGGTGGTGGCGGAATCGGGCAACAACTCGGGTAACAACGATGCCCACTGAGGTTCTCGCTTGCGCCGACGTCGCGCTCAGAGTCGTCTCCGACGCGGCTGGCCGGATGCGCGTGCGCGCCAGCGGGTTTCGCTTCGATGAAGTTCGGGCCGTCGCGATCGAGGACTCGGTCGCCAAGGTGACCGGCGTCTGCGCGGTGTATGCATATCCGCGTACGGCATCGGTGGTGGTCTACTACTCGCCCGAGAGTCACGACCCCGATGCCGTCCTGTCCGCGATCGCCGATGCGAAGGACACCCCCGCGGAGTTGGTGCCTGCGCGCGCGCCGCACTCAGCCGATGTACGCAATACCGTTGTGCGGCCGAGCATTACCAGCAGAATCCGGCGTGTACTGGGCAGCTCGTCAGATGCCGACAAGCCCGATGGCACAGCGGGCTGCGGGGGCTGCGGCCCCGGGCCCGGGCCCGCGAGCTCATGCCAGGCGGCGCCGGGCGAGGAGAGTAGGCGTCAGGAGCGCAGGTGGCTGCGACGGGTCTGGCTGGCTGTGCCGTTGGGTTTAGCGTCCTTCGGGTTGACGACGTTTCTCGGCGTGTACCCATGGGCGAAGTGGTTGGCCTTCGCCGCGACCATCCCGATCCAATTCATAGCCGGGTTGCCGGTTCTCAAGGGCGCAGTCGAGCAGGCGCGCGCACTGAGCGCGAATATGGACACGCTGATCACGCTCGGCACGATGACCGCATTCAGCTACTCCGTATATCAGTTATTCACCGGTGGGCCAATCTTTTTCGACACCGCGGCATTGATCACCGCATCGGTAGTATTGGGCCGCTATTTCGAGGCCAGAGCCCAGGGCAAAGCGTCGGAGGCGATCAGCAAGCTGCTGGAGATGGCCGCCAAGGAAGCCTGCCTGCTCGTCGACGACCAGGAAGTGCTCGTCCCCATCGAGCAGGTCCGCGTCGGTGATCTCGTGCGGGTACGTCCAGGAGAGAAAATCCCGGCCGACGGCGAGGTCATCGAGGGGCGCGCGGCTGTCGATGAATCAATGCTCACCGGCGAGTCCTTGCCGGTTGAGAAAACAGTGGGTGACCATGTGGCCGGAGCTACGGTCAACCTCGACGGGCTATTGACCTTGCGCGCCACCGCCGTTGGGGCAGACACCGCGCTGGCGCAGATCGTGCGCCTGGTCGAGCAGGCGCAGGGCGGCAAGGCGCCGATACAGCGGATGGCCGACCGGGTCTCGGCGGTGTTTGTGCCCGCGGTCATCGGCGTTGCCGTTGCGACGTTCGCCGGGTGGACGCTGCTTGCCGCTAATCCGGTGGGGGGCATGACTGCCGCGATCACGGTGCTGATCATCGCCTGCCCGTGTGCGCTGGGCCTGGCCACCCCGACCGCGATCACGGTCGGCACCGGTCGAGGCGCCGACCTAGGGATCCTGGTCAAGGGCGGCGATGTCCTGGAAGCGTCGAAGAAGATCGACACTGTCGTGTTCGACAAAACCGGCACTCTCACGCGCGGCCAAATGACGCTCACCGATGTGATTGCCGGTAAGCGGCGGCAGCCTGATCTGGTGCTGCGGATCGCCGCTGCGGCCGAGTCGGGGTCTGAGCACCCCATCGGGACGGCGATCGTCGCCGGTGCGCGCGAGCGGGGGCTGCAGATTCCGGCGGCCACGGAGTTCACCAATCTCGCGGGGCACGGGGTGCGCGCCGAGGTCGACGGGCGAACCGTGCTGGTGGGTCGGCGCAAGCTCGTCGAAGAGCACGATTTACCGGTGCCCGACCATCTCGCAGCCGCGGCCGTTGATTTGGAAGAACAAGGCCGCACAGCGGTTTTCGTCTGCCGAGACGGGGACGTCACGGGTGTGCTCGCGGTGGCCGACACGATCAAGCCCGACGCCGTCGACGTGGTTCGTCAGCTGCACGCGATGGGGCTGCAGGTCGCCATGATCACCGGCGACAACGCGCGAACGGCTACCGCGATCGCGAAGCAGGTCGGAATCGACCGCGTGCTGGCCGAGGTCTTGCCCCAGGACAAGGTGACTGAGATTCAACGGCTCCAGGGTGAGCATCGAGTAGTCGCAATGGTTGGCGACGGCATCAACGACGCGCCCGCCTTGGTGCAAGCCGATCTGGGTATTGCCATCGGGACAGGCACCGACATCGCTATCGAGGCTTCGGATATCACGCTGATGTCCGATCGGCTCGACGGTGTCGTGCGCGCAATTCAGCTCTCACGACAGACCCTACGCACGATCCATCAGAATCTCGGATGGGCCTTCGGCTACAACACCGCCGCGATACCCCTTGCCGCGCTTGGTGTGCTGAACCCGATCGTTGCCGGCGCGACGATGGGGCTGTCCTCGGTCAGCGTGGTGACGAACTCGCTGCGGCTGCGACGCTTCGGGCGTGACGCATGATTCACGACATCGTGCTGCGATGGGTGGTCATCGGACTGTTTGCGCTGACAGCTGTCGAATACGGCGTAGCGGTCGTCACCAGACGCCGGCCGTGGACGTCGGTCGTCAACCACGCACTGCATTTCGTCATGGCTGTTGCGATGGTGGTGATGGCCTTGCCGTGGAGCGCACAGCTTCCGACAACTGGCCCGGCAGTGTTCTTTGTGCTTGCGGGCGTGGCGTTTGTGGCGATGGCCGTCGTCGCGGTCCCTACGACTGCCGGACGGGAGTTGTACGTCTATCACGGCGTGATGATGCTCGCGACGGCCTGGATGTTTGCCATCATGAACGGCCACCTGATGCCGGCCCGGTCGAGCACGCAGCACGATATGGCGATGCCCGGGATGGACATGTCCGCGATGAACATGCCGGCAAGTCCGGCAAGCAACGAATCGCCCGTATGGTTCACCGTGGTGGGCTGGGTCGGTGCGGTCGGTTTCGCACTCGCAGCGGTCTTTTGGACTTACCGGTACATCGTCGACCGTCGCCGCCAGATGACCCCGCGTCGCTCCCTTGGCGACTTGGGTCAGGCAATGATGGCCGCGGGCATGGCTATCTTCTTCCTCGCCACGCTATTTCGGATCTGAGTCCGCAGCGCCATTCCCGTCGTCGTTGAGTGCGCTGTGCCGGCGGCCCCACACCAGGTAGTAGATCAGCGCCAGCGCCAGCCAGGCGCTGAACGCGATCCAGGTGTACCAGTGCAGGCTGAACAGGATGTAGGCGCACGCCGCGATCGACAGGATCGGTGTCACCGGATAGCCCGGCACCTTGAAACCACGGGGCAAGTCCGGCTCCTGGACCCGCAGGATGATCACTCCCGCTGACACCACGATGAATGCGGTCAGGGTGCCGATGGACACCGTTTCAGCGAGGCGGTCCAGCGGAACCAGCGCGGCCAGGGCTGCCACTGCGATCGCGACGATCACGGTGTTTCCGACCGGAGTCATGGTGCGCGGGTTGACTTTTGCGAACATCGTCGGTAGCAGACCGTCGCGGCCCATCGTGAACAGGATGCGTATTTGGCCATACAACGTAACCAGCGTGACGGAGAAGATGGATATCACCGCGCCGGCCGACACCAGGGTGCTGCCCGCGGTGTTTCCGGTGATGTGGTCCAGGATCACGGCCAGCCCCGCTTGTTCGCCGGCGAACGCCTGCCACGGCTGGCTACCCATGGCGGCAACCGCGACCAGCACTTGGATAGCCGTAACGATCAGCAAGGCGTAGATGATTGCTCGCGGCATCGTGTGTTGGGGATCTTTGACTTCGTCGCCGGCGGTGGAGACTGCGTCAAGGCCGATGTAGGTGAAGAAGATCGTGCCGGCGGCCAAGCTGATGCCTGAGAGCCCGAATGGCGCCAGGTCGGCGAAGCGGTCGGCTCTGAACGCGGTTAACGCGATAGCTGCGAAGATCACTAGCACGGTCAGCTTGATCACCACCATCACGGCGTTGGTCTTGGCGGATTGACTGACCCCGCGGACCAACAGCATCGCACACATCGCCAGCAGAATGACGGCTGGCAGGTTGATGACGCCGGGCTCGGAATCCCACGGCCCAGCCGAAATCGATTGCGGCAACTGAGTTTCAAAGACGTTGCTGAGCAACTTGTTCAGATACTGACTCCACCCGACCGCTACCGCGGCGGTGGACACGCCGTACTCCAGCAGCAGGCATGCGGCGACGCCCATGGCCGGGAGCTCACCCAGGGTGGCGTAGCAGTACGAGTAGGCCGATCCGGAAACCGGTACCGCCGAGGCCATCTCGGCATAGCAGACCGCGGCCAGACCCGCCGCGATGGCGGCGAGGATGAACGAGATGACCACCGCCGGGCCGGCTTGCGGCACCGCCTGCGACAGCACGATGAAGATGCCCGCACCGACCGTCTCGCCGACGCCGAACATGGTGAGCAGGAAGGTTCCCAGACTGCGTTGCAGGTGATCTGAAGTCCCGTCGGCGACCGGGGCGCCGCTCACCGGCCGGCGCCGCAGCATCTGCCGTCGCAGGCTGGGCGCTGGCGTCGGCATCGCGCCTCCTCCGGTACTGCTCAGTTGTGGTGAGCTAGCCAGCTTGGCTCAAGATACACAACAGGTCACCGAGTCGTCTGGCAATGGCACGGCTCAAAGCGGCCGGCGGCTACGGCGTGACCAATATCTTGCAGTGCCGTTCCGGGTCGGCGAGATCGTCGAACGCGGTGCCTACGTCCTCGAGACCGACGTCACCGGTGATCACCGGCGTCACGTCGATCTCGCCTTCTGCGATGGCGCGCAAGGAATCGGCGAACTCGTTCGGGTCGTATGCCAGAACGAACTGGACGTTGATCTCCTTGGCGATCGCGAAGAATGGATGCATCGTGTCGGGCTGCATGCACACGCCGACGACGACCAGCCGAGTCCCGTGTCTGGCTCTGCGCATCACATCATCGATGATGCCGGGCACCCCGACGGCTTCGAATACCACAGCCGGAGTGACGGTGTCGAAGGGTGAGCCCTGCGCCGGGTCGAGCGTCTGATGTGCGCCCATCGTGGCGGCGAGCTCGCGCCGCTTCGGCGAAAAGTCAGCTGCCACAATCGATTCAACTCCACGAGCTCGCAGAGCTGCGATCACCGCGATGCCTATCGGACCGCAACCGACGACCAGTGCGGGCTCGCCGCGCTGAATACCCGACTTGTTGACGGCGTGCAGACCGACCGCCATCGGTTCGGTCAACGCGGCGTGGCGGTGGTCCAGGCCGTTGGGAATGGGCAGCAGCAGCGGTGCCGAAAGCAGCATTCGCTCGGCGTAGCCGCCGAGTGTCTTGTTGCTGTAGACGATCGGTTCGACGTGCTTGCCGGAGATCAGCACCGGAATCGACGTGACCAGCGTCCCAGGTGGAAGCGTTTCGGTGTCCGGTCCGGCCTCGAGCACCTCGGCGCTGAACTCGTGGCCCATGAAGACGTCGTCGTTCAAGTCGACGTTCGTGCCGCCGCCCAGGCTGCCTGCCATTTCATCGCTCAGCGACAGAATCTGGTCGCCATGGCGCGCGAAATGCAGGTCTGAGCCACAGATTCCGCATGATCGCACGCCGACCAGAACCTGACCCGGACCGGGGATGGGGTCGGGCACGTCGTCTCGGTAGACCATCCGGCCTTCGCGTAGCACTGCGGCGCGCATCAGCTGTTCTCGCTCTCCATCTTGATTTCATCGGTGTGTTCGGTGATCGCCTTCACCACCGCCTCGCCGGCGCGGCCGAGCAGCTGGTCACGCATGCCCTTGGCCCATTCATGCGATGCCCGTGGTGCCTCCAACTGACCTTTGAAATGTGGAATCACCTTGCGGGCGAACAGATCATAAGAGTGGTACGTAGCCAGCGGCGATGCCCAGTCGTGGCCGAGCAGCAGGAAGCCACCGAATCCGCCCGACCGGTCCAGCAGATCCTCGATGTAGCTGATCGCCTCCTCGGGTGTGCCGATGCAGCAATTACCCCTTGACGCATAGTCTTCGACGAATTCGCGGGGCGACTGGGCGCCCTCGACCAGATTGGCAAGGGGGACGAATCCGGCTGCACCGAAATACTTTGCGAAATCCTGCAGGCCGTAGGTGCAGTCGTCGATCGCCTGTTCCCGGCTGTCGGCCAGATGCAGGATGCCGAGCACCCGCCAGTTTGCCCGGTCGGGCTCGTCGTGTCCAGCTTTCCCGGCTTGCTCGCACACCACGTCCCAGGTGTTTTCCAGCGCCGCATATCCGCCGGGCACCGACATCGATAGCGACAGCAGTGACGTGCCCAGGGCGCCGGCGAGCCGCGGTCCTGACGGAGAAATCATTGCCGCCGTTGAGATTTCCGGATAGGGCCAGGTGTAGGGACGGATGTGCAGTTGCGCATCCCGCAGCGTGAACCAATCCGAGTGGCGGTTGATCAGCTCGCCGGGTGCGGCGCGGAACAGCGCCAGGATCGCCTCCAGCGATTCGTGCATCATCCGACGCTGCTCGACCGGATCGATGCCCATCATGTAGGCATCCGACGGCAGGGCGCCGGGGCCGGTACCGAACATCACCCGGCCGCGAGTCAGGTGATCCAACAGCACCCAGCGATCGGCCACCATCAGCGGGTGGTGGTAGGGCAGCGACACAACACCGGTACCGAGCCGGATGTGCTTGGTCCGTTCCGCCGCGGCGGCGATGAATACCTCCGGGCAAGCGATCAGCTCGTAACCGCCGGAGTGATGTTCACCGAACCAGGCCTCGTCGAAGCCGAGCCGATCCAGTGCGACCACTCGCTCCATGTCGTATTCGAGTGCTGCCGTGGGAGATTGGCCGGTCGGGTGAAACGGCGTGATGAAAACGCCGAAGTTCAACGGGCGGTTCGTCACGGCTTCAGACCCGACAGGAAGTCCAGCACCACCTCGTTGACCTGATCAGAGCACTCCTGCTGCAGCCAGTGTCCGGCGCCCTCGATCATCACCTCGCGGTATGGGCCGGTGACCAACTCGGCGACGCGATCACGGCGCATGAAGGCCCCCACCGGATCATCGGTGCCGGCCATGAACAACAACGGCACCGAGATGGTGGCGGCCGGCGGGTCGGCCAACAGCTCCCAGTTGCGGTCCAGGTTCCGATACCAGTTCAGCCCGCCGGTGAATCCGGTGCGGCTGAACTCGGCGATGTAGTGGTCGAGTTCGTCGGCGCTGAGCCAGCTCGGCAGACCGTCGGGTTCGGGCAGCCGCTCGATGAAGCCCTCCGGCCCGGGGGCGATCATCCGCACCGCGTCAGCAGGGTCACCCGACGCCCGCAGGCCCCCGAGCATGCGCCGGAGGGCCTTGGCCGGGTCGGCAGCCAGTTCGGCGTCGGCGAGCCCGGGCTCTTGGAAATAGAGCATGTAGAAGAACTTGTCGCCGAACAGCATGCGGAGTGCCTGCGTCGGCGGAATCTGGGCCCGCGGTACCGGCGGCACGCTCAAACCGACCACGGCGGCTACCCGGTCGGGATGCAGCTGCGCCGCGCCGTACACCACCGGGGCACCCCAGTCGTGACCGATGAGCAACGCCCGCTCCGCGCCGACGTTGTCGAGCAGGCCGATCATGTCGGCGGACAGGTCGGCGACGTTGTAGGCGGCGATGTCGTCGGGCCGGCTAGACCCGCCGTAGCCGCGCTGGTCTGGGGCCAGCACGTGGTAACCGGCGGCGGCCAGCGCCGGGATCTGGTGCCGCCATGAATAGGCGAGTTCGGGAAAACCGTGAGCCAGCAGCACCACCGGCGCGCCGGGCTCACCCGCTTCGACGGTGCGGAGCCGCACGCCATTGGTTTCGATAATCCGGTCGGTTACCGGCAGGCTGTCAGGCACCGTCTCACCAAAGCACAAGCCCGGTCCGCCCGAAAGGTGCTCGGGAACCGCAATTCGTTGTTTAGGCGGCGAAGATTCAAGGCTCGGCGCGCTGCGCCCGCCTGCGGCTGAGCTGGCGATCCGCACGGGCGGTAACCTGGGATATTCCAGCTGTGTGTATCGGGAAGGACCTGGCCGGCGACGGCCGATGATTGATGAACCGGAAAAACGTGATCCGCACCCTCACGGCGATCGCTGTCGTGTTGCTGCTTGGTTGGTCATTCTTCTACTTCAGCGATGACACTCGCGGCTTCAAGCCGGTCGATACCTCGGTGGCGATGACCCAGATCAAGGGCGGCAACGTCAAGAGCGCACAGATCGACGATCGCGAACAACAGGTGCGGTTGACGCTGAAAAAGGCCGAGAATGGCACCGACGGGTCCGACAAGATCATCACCAAATACCCGACCGGTTACGCGGTCCCGCTGTTCGACGCGTTGACCAGTAAAGACGCCCAGGTCAGCACCGTCGTCAACCAGGGCAGCATCCTGGGTTCGCTGGTGATCTACGTGCTGCCGTTACTGCTTCTGGTCGGCCTGTTCATGATGTTTTCCCGCATGCAGGGCGGTGCCCGGATGGGCTTCGGCTTCGGCAAATCGCGGGCCAAG
>DATJOR010000356.1:0-2893 GCA_035506875.1 Mycobacterium sp. | reverse complement strand
ACGCTGACCGGGGCGCCGACCAGCGCCGTCTGGGTATCGGTCGACGGCGCAGCGCCGCAAGAGGTTACGGACGATGTCGACTCCGGCGGTGCGACTGGGGCACTTCCGGAGTCGCTGTTCACGACGTCCGAATACAATTCGACGACCGACCTCGTCAACCCGGGCACCACGATCTCCGTCTACACAAGCCAAGCCGAGACGGACCTCTTGTACGCCTACCAGGTGACAGCGGCCAACGATCCGTACGTGGTATCGGGCTCCGGCATGGACAGCGGGATCGAGCCCTACCTGCTGGGCCCGATTTACATGAGCTATCTCCCGAGTGGCACCGGCACGACGATCTTCGACTACACCGCTACTCCCGTGTCCTAGCGCCGGTCTGAGGCGGCCGGCCGCCGCCCGGTAAGGTGTGGGCCATGGAATTGGCCCTGCAGATCACCCTGGTGGTCACCAGCATCTTGACTGTGCTGCTGGTGCTGTTGCACCGCGCCAAGGGTGGCGGGCTGTCGACGCTGTTCGGTGGCGGCGTGCAGTCCAGCCTGTCCGGGTCGACGGTGGTGGAGAAAAACCTGGACCGACTGACGTTGTTCGTCGTCGGCATCTGGCTGGTGGCCATCATCGGTATGGCGCTGCGGATCAAATACAACGTCTGAGCCGTCCCGCTCGCAGCGCGGGGTAGCTCGCGCGCCCCGATACTGGATTGATGGCTGACGTTTCTGAGACCGGTCTGGAGCCGATCGGCGCCGTCCAGCGGACCCGCACGGGCCGTGAGGCGACCGAACCGATGCGCGAGGACATCCGGCTGCTGGGTGCCATCCTCGGCGACACCGTTCGCGAGCAGAACGGCGACGAGGTCTTCGATCTCGTCGAGCGGGCCCGGGTCGCGTCGTTTCGGGTGCGTCGCTCGGAGATCGAGCGGGCCGAGGTGGCCGGCATGTTCGAGGGCATCGATATTCACCAGGCGATCCCGGTGATCCGCGCGTTCAGCCACTTCGCGTTGCTGGCCAACGTCGCCGAGGACATCCACCGGGAACGGCGGCGCGCCATCCACGTCGCGGAGGGCAAACCGCCGCAGGACAGCAGCCTGGCCGCTACCTACCTCAAGCTCGACGCGGCAGAACTCACTGCGGCGACTGTCGCCGACGGACTGGCCGGCGCGCTGGTTTCACCGGTGATCACCGCGCACCCGACCGAAACCCGCCGACGGACGGTCTTCGACACTCAGCACCGGATCACCCAGCTGATGCGACTGCACGCGCGTGGGCACGTCCACACCGACGACGGCCGCGACATCGAAGTCGAACTGCGCCGCCAGGTGCTGACGTTGTGGCAGACCGCGCTGATTCGGCTGTCGCGGCTGCAAATCACCGACGAGATCGCCGTCGGGCTTCGCTACTACCAGGCGGCATTCTTCGAGGTGGTGCCGAAGGTCAACGCCGAGGTGCGCGAGGCACTGCGCAGCCGGTGGCCCGACGCCGACCTGCTGCCCGAACCCATCCTGCGGCCCGGGTCGTGGATCGGCGGTGACCGCGACGGCAACCCGAACGTCACCGCCGACGTGATGCGACTGGCCACCGGCAGCGCGGCCTACACCGCGCTGGGTCACTACACCGCCGAGCTCACCGCGCTGGAGCAGGAACTGTCGATGTCGGCGCGACTGGTCGCCGTCACCGACGACTTGGCGGCACTGGCCGAGCGCTGCGATGAGCCGGCCCGCGGCGACGAGCCCTACCGGCGCGCATTGCGGGTCATCCATGCCCGCCTCACCGCGACCGCGGCGGAGATTCTGGACCGTCAGCCGGACAACCTGCTCGATCTCGGTTTGCCGCCGTACACGGAACCGGGGGAGTTGCGTGCCGACCTCGACACCGTCGACGCCTCACTGCGCGCCAACGGCAGTGCCCTGCTGGCCGACGACCGGCTGGCCCGACTCCGGGAAGCTGTGCACGACTTCGGTTTTCACCTGTCCGGACTGGACATGCGGCAGAACTCCGACGTCCACGAGGAAGTGGTCGCGGAATTGCTCGCCTGGGCCGGGGTGCATCCCGACTACTGCTCGCTGAGCGAAGACGAACGGGTCAACATCCTCGCCGCCGAGCTGAGCACTCGACGGCCATTGATCGGGAACCGCGACGAACTGTCCGAATTGGCCCGCAAAGAACTCGCCATCGTCGGCGCGGCTACCCGTGCGGTCGCCCGCTATGGTTCGGCGGCGGTGCCCAACTACATCATCTCGATGTGTCGTTCCGTCTCCGACTTGCTGGAAGCGGCGATCCTGCTGAAGGAGTCCGGTCTGCTCGACGCCTCCGGCAGCGAGCCGTACTGCCCGGTGGGCATCGTGCCGCTGTTCGAGACGATCGACGACCTGCGGCGTGGTGCATCGATTCTGGAAGCGGCACTTGACCTTCCGGTCTATCGAGGCATAGTCCGGGCCCGCGGCGACAGCCAAGAGGTGATGCTCGGCTACTCCGACTCCAACAAGGACGGCGGCTACCTGACCGCTAACTGGGCGCTGTACCGGGCCGAACTCGACCTCGTCGAATCGGCCCGCAAAACCGGAATCCGGTTGCGGCTCTTCCACGGTCGCGGCGGCACGGTGGGCCGCGGCGGCGGCCCCAGCTATCAGGCCATTCTCGCCCAGCCGCCGGGTGCGGTGAACGGCTCGCTGCGGCTGACCGAACAGGGCGAAGTGATCGCCGCCAAATACGCCGAACCGCAGATGGCACAGCGCAATCTGGAGACGTTGCTCGCGGCCACCCTGGAATCCACGTTGCTCGACGTCGAGGGTCTAGGCGACGCGGCTGGCCCGGCCTACGAGATCCTCGACGAGCTGGCCGACCGGGCCCAGCGCGCCTATACCGAATTAGTCCACGAGACACCGGGTTTCGTGGAC
>DATJOR010000355.1:0-6551 GCA_035506875.1 Mycobacterium sp. | reverse complement strand
GCTCATGTCCCTGAAAGCCAAGACCATGTTCATCTCGGGTGCCAGCCGCGGAATCGGCCTGGCCATCGCCAAGCGGGCCGCCCAGGACGGCGCCAACATCGCGCTGATCGCCAAGACCGCCGAGCCGCATCCGAAACTGCCGGGCACGGTGTTCACCGCCGCGAAAGAGCTCGAAGAGGCGGGCGGCCAGGCGCTGCCGATTGTCGGGGACGTCCGCGATCCGGATTCGGTCGAGGCCGCCGTCGCCAACACGGTCGAGCAGTTCGGCGGCATCGACATCTGTGTGAACAACGCATCGGCGATCAACTTGGGATCGATCACCGAGGTGCCGATGAAGCGGTTCGACCTGATGAACGGCATCCAGGTGCGTGGCACGTATGCGGTGTCTCGAGCGTGTATCCCTCACCTCAAGGGGCGGGAGAACCCGCACATCTTGACGCTGTCTCCGCCGATTCTGCTCGGAAAAGAGTGGTTGAAGCCGACGGCGTACATGATGGCCAAATTCGGTATGACGTTGTGCGCGCTGGGCATGGCCGAGGAGCTGCGCGACGAGGGCATCGCGTCGAACACGCTGTGGCCGCGCACGCTGGTGGCGACCGCCGCGGTGCAAAACCTGCTCGGCGGCGACGAGGCGATGGCCCGCGCGCGCAAGCCGGAGGTGTACTCCGACGCCGCCTACGTCATCCTCAACAAGCCGTCCCGCGAATACACCGGTAACACGCTGCTGTGCGAAGACGTGCTGGTGGAGTCCGGCGTCACCGACTTGTCGATGTATGACTGCGTGCCGGGCGGGAAGCTCGGCGTCGACTTCTGGGTGGATGGCGTCAACCCGCCGGGGTACAAGCAGGCCTAACCATGCCGGCCGCCGCGACGCCAGCTCTCGCGGCTCTGATTGCTGCCGGTGTGCGGCACGAGGTCGTCAAGTTCGAGCACGATTCGCGAGAACGCTCCTTCGGCGTGGAAGCGGTCCACGCGCTGACCGAGGCCGGCGACATCGCGGCAGACCAGATCTTGAAGACCCTGATCATCGCGGTGCCCGACGGATTCGCCGTCGCGATACTGCCGGCGGCGTCGACATTGTCACTGAAGGCGGCTGCCGCTGCGCTGGGCGTGGCCAAAACCGTCATGGCCGAACCCGCTGCCGCGCAACGAGTTACGGGTTACGTCGTCGGCGCTGTTTCCCCGTTCGGGCAGCGCGCGCGGCTACCGACCGTCGTCGACTCCGGCGCACTGGCATGGGATCGGGTGTACTGCAGTGCGGGCCGGCGCGGATGGGACGTCGCGGTCGCGCCTGCAGATCTGGTCCGGCTCACCAGCGCGGTCACCGCGGCTATTCAGGCGTGAGCTCGAGGTCCGCGACGAGTAACCGATATCCGAGATCGAGCTCCGGCAGCTCGAGAAGATCGGCGTGCCGACGCGCCCAGGCGCCACTGGCAAGGTCAGCCTCCAGCCGCTCTAATCCTCTGTCCAGCGACGATTTTGGTGTCAGCGCGAACATCGATATCCCTGCTCGCACGGTCTCGTCGAGGTAAGCGTGCGGGCGGCGCCAGTAGGCTCCGCCGAATCCGTCGCGACAATCGTGCGGTACGGGCACCGTCTGGATCGACACCGCACCCAGCAGCGAGACCAGTTCGGTGATCGGCACAGCCAGCCGCGCGTCGGTGTCTGCGGCGGCGGGGAAATACTCTTGCAGCAGCCAGAATTGGCGAAAGACACTGTCATCCCAGGTGAGGATCACCACTCGGCGGCGGGCGACGCGGGTCATCTCGGCGACTCCGGCTTCAACGTCCGCCCAGTGATGCACGGTCAGCAGCGCGATCGAGGCATCGACGGCATCGGTGTGGACGGGCAGGTGTTCGGCAACGGCGCGGACCGCGGGAGCGGCGTCGAGTCGGCGTTGTGTGATCATGACGTGGCTGGGCTCGACCGCGACGACAGTATTCGACGGTTCGTAGGAACCGGTCCCGGCGCCGATGTTGGCGACCGTCCCCATCCCGTGCAGCGCTTGCTCGATGGCGGCGCCGACGCGTGGGTCAGGTTGGCGGGTAACCGAATACGTTCGTCCCGCCCGGTCGTAGCGAATCACCGTTTGGTGAGCATGGTGTGCACGCTGTCGGCGAATGCGGCGGTGGTGAAGCAGGTCGGTTCGGCGAATTCCTCTATGGCCAGCGACTCGTGCCAACCGGCGTCCGCGCTGGCCCGCAGCAGCGGCTTGGTCATCGCCACGGCGTGTGCCGGCATGGCCGCGACGCGTGCACACCACTCGTCGGCGGTGGCGAGCAGCTCGTCGTGCGCGACGACCTGCTGCACGAGGCCGAGCCGCCGTGCTTCGTGGGCGTCGATGTGTTCACCACGCAGGTAGTACGCCAGTGCACCCTGGTAGCCCAGGTGACGGGTCAGCGCCCAGCTGGTGCCGACCTCGGGAAGCAGGCCCAGGCGGCCGAAGGCCGGCACAATCACCGCGCGCTCGCTGGCGATGGCGAGGTCGCAGGTCAGCGCCCACGCCAGGCCGACCCCGGCGGCGGGACCGTTGATCGCGGCTATAAAGATGGTGTCCGCCCCGGCGATAAGCCTTGCGATGCCCCCGAACTCGCGACGGATCCAGCGCCAGACGTCGGCCACTCCGTCCGGTCGGCTCAGGTTTTCGGTGGCCATCCGCATCATCCTCAGATCGCCACCCGCGCTGAAACCCGGGTCGGCGCCGGTGAGCACCACGCTGCGGATATCGCCGTCGGCGGCGAGATCCGTTATCGCACAACGTAATTGCCGCACCAATGGCGCTGACAGCACGTTGAGCCGGTCCGGCTCGTCGAGGGTCACGATCGCCCGGTCGCCGCGGCGGTCGACCGCCACCCGTTGTGGCGCATCGGGATCATCGCCATCAGCTACCAGCCGTTGATACAGCGATTCTGCTGCGCTCATCTCTTGCCCTCCTCGATATCGTTGGCGCGCAATGTCATCCATGCGGCGTCGGCGAAGGTCTTGATTACCCCGCGTGGCATCTTGGGTGCGTCACCGGCAATCCAGTTTCGGCTGAATTCCTGTGCCGGACCGAACCACAGCGCCGCGGTGATTCCGGCTTGCAGCGATCGCAGCGCGCCATAGGCGTGGTGCGGCCGCCACCAGTCACGCACCGCGGCGAAGAACTCCCGATTGGAGTCACGCAGCTCCGCGCTGTCCAGCCGGTCCCCCAGCAGCAACGCCGCCTCGGTGCGGTTGGCGGCTACCCACTGCAGGTGGTGGGCGACGCCGCCGCGGATCCCGCCCTCGGCAGTGCCGTGTTCGCGCAACATCGCGACGAATCCGGTCTGGTATTCGCTCATGACCTGGGCGTAGACGGCAGCGGCCAGCGCCGGCTTGTCCGGGAAATGGTGATACAGCGCCCCGACGCTGACCTCGGCGTCGCGCCGGATCTCTTCGAGCGTCGCCGCGATGGCGCCGTCGACCGCGAACCGGCGGCGGGCCACCTCCAGCAGCCGCCCCCGCGCATCGACAGCGCTGGACTTCGGCACGAGGAATACTCTACTGCTACCGAGGAATCCTCTGTCAACGGTCAGGCGAAGGCGCTCTGCCCGGTGATGTGCCGGCCGACGATCAGGGACTGGATTTCCGCAGTTCCTTCGTAGGTGACCAGGGCTTCCATGTCGCACAGGTGGCGCATGACATGGAAGTCGAGCACGACACCGTTGCCGCCTAATACGTCGCGGGCTAGTCGACACACGTTTCGGCCCTTGACCGTGCAGTAGTACTTGGCGAGCGCGGCCATCGTTTCTTCGACCTTGCCCTCGTCGATGAGCCGGGCCATTCGGATGGCATACAGCTGCATCGAGGTGAGGTCGCCGAGCATCTCCACCAGCATCGACTGGATGACCTGGTTCCTGGCGATTGGCCTGCCGAACTGCTTTCGTCGCAGGGCATAGTTCAGGGCGATGTCGTAGGCCGCGACGGCGTGTCCGGCCGACGCCCATGCCACGGAATTGCGGGTGCCGGCGAGCACCTTGCCCACATCTTTGAAGCTGTTGCAGTTCTGCAGCCGGGCGTCTTCGGACACGCGACAGTCGGTGAGGGTGATGTCGGCGTTCTGCACCATCCGCAGCGACATCTTGCCGCCGATCTTGGTCGCCGCGTATCCGGGGTTGTCCTTCTCCACGACGAACGCCTTGACTTGGTTGTCCGCGGTGTCGCGGGCGTAGACGACGATGTAGTCGCACCACACCGCGTTGCCCGGCCAGCGCTTGCGGCCGTTGAGCACCCAGTCATCGCCCTGCCGCTGAGCGGTGGCCTCGAGGATGACGGCGTCCGAGCCGTGCTCGGGCTCGGTCAGGGCGAACGCACCGATCTTTTCCAGCCGCGCCATCGCCGGTAGATACCGTTGCCGCTGTTCCTGCGAGCCCAGGATGTTGATCGACTGCATCGCCAACCCGAGATGGACGGCGAAGAACGTGGCAATGCTCCCGTCGATGCGGGACAGCTCGTAGGTGACGAGGCCGGCGGCGACCGCGCTCATCGGTGTGCACCCGCAGTCGCCGAGGTTGCAGTCGCCCACAACGTTCAGCGCCGCAAGCTTTGGGACCAGCTCGAACGGGAACTCGCCGCGTTCCCAGTAGTCGTTGACGATCGGCAGGACTTCGGCCTCGCCGAACTCCCGGACCTTGGCGAAGATCTCCTGTTCCGGGGCGGTCAGCTGATCGGCCATCAGGAAGTAGTCCGTTTCCCGGGCCAGGCCGATGTCCTCGACAAGGGAGGCGGTGGCCGGATCGGCGTCCTTGGCGCCTCGCGTCTCGAACGAGCTGCGTTGTTTTGGCATCGTCGTCATGGCCGCTCGCCAGTTTCGTCCAGAAACGCCTCGATGACGGGCGCGAGTTCGGCCGCATTGTGCACGAGATCGATGTGGCCGCCGCTATGTTTATGCAGTCGCGAATGCGGCAGCAACGCATGCATGATGTACGCGTTGACTATCGGGATGATCGGATCATCGGTACCCGCCACGATCAGCGTCTGCTGCCGCACGGCGGGCAGCGCGAACAGGCTGGACCACACCGAACCCGCGAGAAGCTGGTGCAGGTAGCCCATCTTCGACCCGGCGTGCAACTGCTGAAGAAACAATCGCGCCACATCCTCCCCGTGAGCGCGGACAGTGCCGCCGTATAGCTCACCGGCAATGGATGCGGCGTAGTCCGGATCCGAAAACCTGCGCGGAGTGGCCATTTTCGCCAGCACACGAGGATGAGCGGGCACCATCAGCGCGCCGGTACCTGTCGCCACCAGAACCAGGCGACGACACCGGCGCGGGTTCTGAAAAGCGAACTGCTGCGCAAGCGCCCCACCCCAGGACAGCCCCAGCACATCGACCACGCCGATTCCCAGCTCGGACAGTACCCGCCCCAGCACCCAGGCAAGGTACGGGAATCCGTAGGGCGCAAGGGATGTGGGTGAACCACCCGCTCCCGGCACATCGAATCGAACCACCGTGGTATCCGGATCCAGCTGCTCTACCAGCGGGTCCAGCACCTCCAGGCTCGCCCCGATGCCATTGCACAACACCAACGGCACGCCCGTTCCCCACCGGACGTTCACCCGGATCCGCTGGCCGCCGGTGGCGACGTAGCACTCCTCGCCAAACTCACTCACCGGTAGCGCACGAAGGCGGCGCCGCTCCCGGGTCGATTGACGCTTGTCGGCAGCTTGTGACTTGTACGGCGTCATCGCAAAATCCTGCGCATGATCTTCAGTCCCCTGTCGGTGTAGGGCGGGTAGAGGAGCTTCAGATCCGGCTTCGTCGCCTTGGCCAGGACCGCCTTCCGGTGGCTCAGCGCCTGAAATCCCCACTCACCGTGGTAGGCGCCCATGCCGCTGTGCCCCACGCCACCGAATGGCAGCTGCGGCACCAACAGATGCATCGCCACGTGGTTGAGCACCGCGCCGCCGGCCGGAACCGAATCGATGACCCTGCAGCCGGTGGCCTTCGAGCCGGAGAACACATACAGGGCGAGCGGCTTGGGCCGGCCGTTGGCGAAGCTGATCGCCTGATCCACCGAATCCACTTCGATCACCGGAAGGATCGGGCCGAAGATCTCGTCGGTCATCGCGGGCTCGTCTGGATCGGGGTCGACGATGACTGTCGGCTCGATCGTCAGTGAATCCCGGTCGCTGTGGCCGCCGAGGGCGATCTCGCCCTTTGTGGCCTCGAGATAGCCGACGAGCCGGTCGAATTGGCGCTCGTTGACGATCCGCATGCCCTTGTCATTTCCGGCACGAAAAGCAGTCACGTTATCGACGATCAGCCGGACGAGTTCTGGCTTGATGGACTTCTCGGCAAGTACATAATCCGGTGCGACACAAGTCTGCCCGGAATTCAGCAGCCGTCCCCACGCGATCCGCCGTGCCGTCACCTCGAGATCGGCATCGGCGGCGACGATGACGGGGCTCTTGCCGCCGAGCTCCAAGGTGACCGGGGTAAGCGTCGCCGCCGCACCGGCCATGATCTTGCTGCCGATCGCGGTGCCACCGGTGAACACGGCGTGGTCGAAGCCCAACGAGAGCAGCTGCTG
>DATJOR010000354.1:0-18375 GCA_035506875.1 Mycobacterium sp. | reverse complement strand
CTGAGGAACCTGACCAGGGTGGGATCGTTGAACGACTTGACGGTCATCTGTGGGCGGCGCCGCCAGACGCGCAGCGCCGCGCCGAGCACGCCGCTCGGCGGCAGCGAGCCCACCAGCACCGCGGCCGGCGCGGTTCGGTCTTCGAGGTAACGCTGGATCGTGTAGCCGCCCAGGGAATGGCCGATCAGGACGGGGTGGCCCGCCGAGTCGCTCAAATCGTCGGCGACCGATCGGACGTCGTCGATGTAGTCGTCGATGCAAACCCTGTGCAGCTTGGGCGTCGGGCTGGTGCCGTGGCCGCGCAGGCTCATCGCGACCGCGCGATAGCCGGCGTCGGCGAAGAAGTCCAGAAAGTGGTCGTCCCAGCACCACGCGCCATGCCACCCGCCGTGCACGAAGAGCAACGGCACCGGATGGACCTGGCTGCCGGATCCTTTGTCGATCACCTCGAGCATGCGCCTATCGTCACACCGCTAGGCTGGGCGGCGTGTTTGAATCGCTGTCCGACCGGCTGACCGGCGCCCTACAGGGGCTGCGCGGCAAGGGCCGACTGACCGACGCCGACATCGACACCACGACGCGCGAAATCCGGCTGGCTCTCCTAGAAGCCGACGTCTCGCTGCCGGTGGTACGGGAGTTCGTCGGCCGGATCAAGGAACGGGCCAAGGGCGCCGAGGTTTCCGGCGCGCTCAATCCGGCGCAGCAGGTCGTCAAGATCGTCAACGAGGAGCTCATCGGCATCCTGGGCGGGCAGACCCGCCAGCTGGCGTTCGCCAAGACACCGCCGACCGTGGTGATGCTGGCCGGTCTGCAGGGCTCCGGAAAGACGACGCTGGCCGGAAAGCTGGCGGTGTGGCTGCGCGGTCAAGGGCATACTCCGCTGCTGGTGGCCTGTGACTTGCAGCGGCCCGGCGCGGTCAATCAGTTGCGCATCGTGGGGGAGCGGGCGGGCGTCACGGTGTTCGCGCCGCACCCGGGCACGTCGGCCGATGCTGCACAGGACGCCGGTCCGGGTGATCCGGTTGCCGTCGCTTCGGCCGGACTCGCGGAGGCTCGGGCCAAGCACTTCGATGTCGTCATCGTCGACACCGCGGGCCGATTGGGCATCGACGAGGAGCTGATGTCCCAGGCCGCGGCCATCCGCAACGCGGTCAACCCCGACGAGGTGATCTTCGTTCTGGACGCGATGATCGGTCAGGACGCGGTCGCCACCGCTGAAGCGTTCCGCGAGGGTGTGGGCTTCACCGGCGTCGTGCTGACCAAGCTGGACGGTGACGCCCGCGGTGGCGCCGCATTGTCGGTCCGCGAAGTCACCGGTGTGCCAATCCTTTTCGCGTCAGCCGGCGAGAAACTGGAGGACTTCGACGTCTTCCACCCGGATCGGATGGCCGGCCGCATCCTGGGCATGGGCGATGTGCTGAGCCTCATCGAGCAGGCCGAGCAGGTCTTCGATGCGCAGCAGGCCGAAGCCGCCGCCGTCAAGATCGGGTCCGGCGAACTGACGCTGGAGGACTTCCTCGAGCAGATGCTGGCAATCCGCAAAATGGGTCCGATCGGCAACCTGCTCGGGATGCTGCCCGGCGCGGGCCAGATGAAAGACGCGCTGGCCGCCGTCGACGACAAACAACTCGACCGGCTGCAGGCCATCATCCGCGGGATGACGCCACAGGAGCGCGCCGATCCGAAGATCATCAACGCCTCGCGTCGGTTGCGGATCGCCAACGGCTCCGGCGTGACGGTATCGGAGGTCAACAATTTGGTCGACCGATTCTTCGAGGCCCGCAAGATGATGTCCTCGATGGTCGGCAGCATGGGTATACCCGGTCTGGGACGCAAGTCGTCCACCCGCAAGAGCGCCAAAGCCAAAGGGGGCAAAGGCAAGAAGGGTAAGAAGCGGGGCCCGACGCCGCCTCGGGCCCGCGGACCGCTCGGCGCAGGGATGCCGGGCATGCCGGGAGGGTTTCCCGATCTGTCGAACATGCCCGAAGGTCTGAACGAGCTGCCGCCCGGCCTGGCCGACTTCGACCTGTCCAAGCTGAACTTCCCAGGCAAGAATTAGCCGCGCCCGTGCGTCTGCACGTCCGAGCGGTGGGGCTGCCCGACGAAGAACCCGTCGAGTTGTGGATCGTCGACGGCCGGATCAGCCGCGAACCGGTAGCCGCCGCGGAGACGGTTTTCGACGGCGGCTGGGTTCTGCCGGGGCTGGTCGATGCGCATTGCCATGTCGGGCTGGGGACACACGGCGGCGCCATCGAAGTTGACGAAGCGATTGAACAGGCCGAGACCGAACGCGACGCCGGTGCGCTGCTGCTGCGGGACTGCGGTTCGCCGACCGACACCCGCAGCCTCGACGAACGCGCCGATCTGCCGCGCATCATCCGCGCCGGACGGCATCTGGCTAAACCCAAGCGGTATTCACCCGGCTTGGCGATCGAGTTCGAAGACGAGTCGCAGCTGCCGGATTTGGTCGCCGAGCAGGCCCGCCGCGGCGACGGTTGGGTGAAGCTGGTCGGCGACTGGGTCGACCGCGGCGTGGGTGACTTGGCCCCACTGTGGTCCGACGAGGTGCTCAAGACGGCGATCGAGGTTGCGCATAACCACGGGGCTAAGGTCACCGCCCACGTCTTCGGCGAGGAGGCGCTGCCCGGACTGATCAACGCGGGCATCGACTGCATCGAACACGGCACCGGGCTCACCGATGACACCATCGAGTTGATGGTCGAGCACGGCACCGCGCTTGTGCCGACGCTGATCAACATCGAAAACTTTCCCGGTATCGCCGATGCCGCGACCCGCTACCCGACGTACGCCGCGCACATGCGCGATCTGTATGCGAGGTGCTACCCGCGGATGGCCGCGGCCCGCGATGCCGGCGTGCCGGTGTACGCGGGTACCGATGCCGGCAGCATGGTCGCGCACGGGCGAATCGCCGACGAGGTCGAGGCGCTCAAGGGCATCGGGATGAGCGCGAGCGACGCGTTGGGTGCGGCATGTTGGGATGCCCGTCGTTGGTTGGAACGGCCCGGGCTGGACCATGGCGCCTCAGCAGACCTGTTGTGCTACAACGACGATCCACGTCATGGCCCGGCGGTGCTGAATCGGCCCGACTTGGTGGTCTTGCGCGGACAGATCTTCTGATCGCTGGTCCGTCGCGTCGGCGGACAGGATGGATAGGATCTGTGAATGCCGTTGGCCCCTGGGGCGAGCTTCGCCGGCTATACCATCCTCCGGATGCTGGGCACCCGCGGGAGGGGCGAGGTCTACCTTGCGCAGCATCCACGCCTGCCACGCCGCGACGCGCTGAAAATACTGCCCGCTGCGATGACCGACGACAGCGCGTTCTACGCGCGGTTCAGGCAGGAAGCCAAGATCGCCACAACGCTGCATCACCCGCATATCGTGCAGGTGCACGACCGTGGCGAATGCGAAGGTCGGCTGTGGACCGCAATGGACTACGTCGACGCCACCGATGTCGCCGAGCTCATGCGGCAGCGATTTCCGGCCGGCATGCCACCGGGCCAGGCACAGGCGATCATCACCGCGATCGCTCAGGCTCTGGATTATGCGCACCAGCGAGGAATGCTGCATCGCGATGTCCAACCGGCAAGGATATTGCTGACAAACACGGGCGGAGGCGAACACCGAGTCTTGCTGACCGACTTCGGGATTGCGGGTCAACTCGATGACGACGGCACCTCTGCGGCAACCGGTCTGCCTCCGCAAACACGGCCCTACGCCGCACCCGAACAGCTGCTCGGCTCAGAGATCGACGGCCGCGCGGATCAATACGGGCTAGCCGCCACCGCGTTTCATCTGCTTACCGGTGCACCGCCGTACGCGGATCCTGACCCGGCTGCGGTCACCGCTCGTGCGAATGTCAGCGATCGACGCGTCGACTTGGCGCGATTCGACAGCGTCTTTTCCACCGCCTTCGCAGATGACCCGGCCGACCGGTTCGCCAGCTGCCTCGAGTTCGCCCAAGCGCTCACCGAACGGGCTGCCCCGTCACCCGGCGAACGCACCTCTGAAGCTGTACTTACCCTCGACTATCCCGGCGAAGCAGCGGACACCTCGAAAGTCCGCTCGGGCGAAGACGTTCCGACACAGATGACGTCGAGACTACGTCGCCGGGTGTTGCTCGGCATAGCGTTCGGAGCGGGGTTACTACTGTCCACCGCTCTGCTCGCCGTCGGCTTCCTCATCGGGCAGAAGAACGAGACGACCGCCACCGAGGCTAAGAGCCCCGGGACGGTTACCACCACAGTGGCTGCCGCTCCAACGGCTAGGACCACTTCGGCTCCACCGCTTGTCCTTCTCGATGGCGGCTACCGCCTGGATCTCAATCGTGTACAGCAGACCTACAACTCGACGCCCGATCCGCAACCACCCAATGTCGCCACCTGGTGGGCATTTCGCTCGTCGTGCACAGCCGGTAGATGTCTTGCCAGTGGAGTCTTGCTGGACGATGCCAATCACCAGACGCCAAATGCCGCAGCCGGTGGGCTTTTCATCGTTCTGGATCTCCGCGCCGATGCCTGGCAATCGCGACCCGAAACCGTCCGATTTCCGTGCACGGCAAGAAATGGGACAGCGGCCTTGGAGACGACGACGCAGGTGCTGTCGTTGCGGCCGCAGAGTCACAGCTCGCTGCAGGGCACGATGACGGTGACCGTCCAGACCAACGAATGCGGCCAACTCGGGGGGCGCATCGTGATTCCGGCGGTGGCGGTCCGAGTCAGCGATGTACCACCCGGCGTCGATGTACCCAGCCCGCCGCCCATGACGACGCCGACTCGGTGACGCCTACGACCTGGGCGCGGCAGCTTCTTCTAAACGTTATCTAAGATATCTTACTGATTCCTTATTTTGGGCTAGGGTCGCGTCAGGCGAGTTTCCAGCTACCGCAGGAGCGGCATGAAGCGATTCGACGTGGTGATTGTGGGTGCGCGGTGCGCTGGGTCACCGCTGGCATTGATGCTCGCGCGGCAGGGTTTGAGCGTCTGCCTGGTCGACCGCGCGAGGTTCCCGTCGGAGACTCCGTCGACTCACCTGATCCAGCCCTGTGGGGTGCAACTGCTGGACAAGCTTGGTGTGCTGGATGCGGTTTTGGCGGCCGGAGCGGTCCCGCTCGATCGCCTGACGATGGTGATCGACGATGTTGTGCGCATCGAGGCGACGCTTGATGAATCCCAGTTCGGTCATTCCAGTTTGTGCGTTCGACGGGTAACCCTGGACGCGTTGCTCGTCGACGCGGCGGCTGCGGCGGGTGTCGATGTTCGCACCGGATTGCGTGTCACGGATCTGGTCAGCGAGGACGGCCGCGTATCCGGAGTGGACACGGCTGCCGGCCTTATCCACGGGCAGCTGGTGGTCGGCGCCGATGGCCGCCATTCGACCGTCGCATCCCTTGTCGGTGCTCGCGAGTATCACGTCGCACCGGCGGGAAAGATGTTCGCCTGGGCCTATTTCGAAGGCGTGCCCGACCGGGAAGGGCGAGTGCGGATCGGGCGGCAGGGGGCGCGCGCCTTTCTTGCCGGCCCGACCGACGGCGGGCTCTACATGGCCGCAGTCGGGATAGACATGGCGGAGCAAGCCGCGTTCCACGCCGATCGTGACGCCAACTTCACCGCTGGGATACGGGCATGGCCCGAGCTTGCCGATGTCATCGCAGACGGTCGCCGTGTCGGTCCGATCCGGGTTCTGACGAACTGGCACGGGTATTTTCGCGAGGCTGCCGGCCCCGGATGGGTGCTGGTCGGCGATGCAGGGCACTTCAAAGACCCATCACCAGGGCAAGGCATTGGTGACGCATTCCGCCAGGCCGATCGATTGGCCGCTGCTATCCAGGATGGGCTCGGTAACGCCGGTCTGGACGCTGCCATGCAGAGCTGGTGGCGCTGGCGCGACGACGACGCCTACGAAATGTACTGGTTTGCAAGCGATATGGGTGCACCCGGTGCTGCATCGCCGTTGATGACGCGGCTAATGCGTGGTCTGGCAGGGGATCCCACCGCAACGCTGATGTTCTTCGGCGTGCTCAACCACGAGGTCCGTCCGTCTCAGCTGTTCAACGGGCCGCGGGCGGCCCGGGCGGCGGCGCGTGCGCTGCTCGATAGGCCTGACCAGCTGATCACAACGCTCAAGGAGATTGTCAGCTTGGGAAAGCAGAACGCGCGGCGGGCCCGGCAGCGGCGCGTGGTCCTGCAGAGTTGACTCGTTCAAGGCTTTAACACGACCCAAACGGGTCAACGCCAGCCGGCGACCTGCGCCTGCTGGATGACACCCGGTGTTGCCTGGACCGACATTGCCATTGTAAAAACCGTGCGCTGCAGCTCACGACTGTTTTCACCGGAACGCGGTGAACGCTTAAGCCGCGTGATCGCTGTCTCTGCTAGACACATGAGTATGCCGATCCCCGAATTCGTCGCCGAGCTTCGTCGGCACATCGGACAAGCGCCACTGTGGTTGCCGGCTGCGACCGCTGTTGTCATCCGCGATCAGCAGGTGATTCTGGTAAAGCGCTCCGATAACCTCACATGGACGCCGGTCAGCGGCATTGTCGACCCCGGCGAGAACCCGGCCGACTGCGCCGTCCGAGAAGTGTTCGAAGAGACCGGTATTCACGTGGTTGCTCGGCGACTAGCCTCAGTGCACGTATCCCCACCGATAGTTCATGTTAACGGCGATCATGCTCAATACCTGGAACTCGTTTTCCGCATGGACTGGGCTGGCGGAGAACCCTTCCCCGCAGATGATGAGAGCCTGGAGGCTCGCTGGTTTGCCCTCGCGGACATGCCGGAGATGTCTGCTTACACGCGTCGGCGGATCGAACAGGCACGTGATGAAAATCTCAGTGCCCCTGCGATTTTCGATACCATCCGAGAAATGGGCTGGCCATGACGTACACGATCGACGAACTGGCGGAGTTTGTGGTCAGGGCGGATCAGCCTGACCTGAGCGGGCAGGTGCTGCCGACGTTGAAGCGGAACGTTCTGGACAGCATCGCCTGCGCGCTCGGCGCCCTGGACGGAGAACTGATCCCGGCGATCCGCGCCCACGCCGAGCAATTCAGCAGCCGCCCGACGGCGACGTTCGTCGGCGGTGGGCGTGCATCAGTCGATCAGGCGGCGTTCTTCAATGCGGTGCTGGTGCGCTATCCCGATCTGCTCGACACCTATCTGACTCCCGGCGGTCTGTGCCACCCCGCCGATAACGTCGGCGCCGTTTTCGCCGTCGCCGAGCACGCCGGGGCGCGCGGAGCGGACTTCTTGCTGGCGCTGGGCGTCGCCTACGAGATCCAATGCCGCTTCAGCGCAACGGTTCCCGTTATGGGACGGGGGCTTAACCACGCACTGCAGCTGGCCATGTCGGTGGCTGCAGGCTCGGCTAAGTTACTCGAGCTCGACGTCGAGCACACCGCCGGCGCCATCGCCGCCTCTGCCGCGGACAACGTGTCGCTCGCTGCGGTGCACGCTGAGCCTGTGTCGACCTGGAAGGGGATCTCGCCGGCGATCACCGGGATGCGTGCGGTGTACAACACCATGCTCGCGAGTCACGGAATCACCGGACCCAGAGCACTTTTCGAGGGTCCCAACGGCCTAGAGCGGTTGTTCGACCAGCCGATCGACATGCGCACATCCGACCGGTCGCTGACCGCCGTCGAACAGACCTACCTCAAGCAGTACTGCTCACTGATTCACGGTCAAGTGATCATCGACGCGACGTTGGCGCTTCGCGACGAGTACGGCATTACCGCCGCCGACGTCGCGTCGGTGAGGCTCGAGGTCTTTCAGGGCGCGTTCGACATCGCGGGCGGCGGGAGTTACGGCAACAAGGATCACCCGTCGACCAAGGAGCAGGCGGATTACAACCTCAAATACCTCGTGGGCGTCGCGCTGCAGGACGGCCAGGTGGGCCCCGAGCAGCTCGAAACCGGACGCGTGCGCCGCGACGACGTCCAGCACGTACTGGCGCGCGTCCATGTCGAAGCCGCAGCCGACCTGACCGCGGCTTACCCCGAACGCACGGCGGCTCGCGTGCACATCGCTCTGCGCGACGGCCGGGAAGTGCACCGCGAACAGTCCGACTTCGAGGGATCGCCGACGCGACCGATGTCCTGGGACCGTGTCGTGCAGAAACTCCATTGGCTTGGTGAACCGTTCGCCGATGCCGGGCTGCGCGCCGAGATCATCGACGCCGTGTGGCGCCTTGATGAGATTTCGGTCGCCGAGCTGGCTGGGTTGCTCGGTGCGGTGCATCCTGATCCGCAGCGTCCGCGAACCAGGGGGCGGTTGTAAGGCGGGCTAGTAAAGATTGCGAGTGCTCGCTATCTATGTTACGTTCGCTTCAACCCCGACGATGCGGAGGAAGACAGTGACCTGCGCCGGCGACGATAGACAGAGCAGTGCGATCGGAAACAGGGCAGGAGGAGTGGCGCACATGCCCTACGACGTGATCATTCGCGACGGTTTGTGGTTCGACGGCACCGGCAGCGCGCCGAAGACTCGCACGCTGGGAATTCGCGACGGCGTTGTTGCTTGCGTTGTTTCTGAGGCCGCTGCCGGCCCGCTTGATGATGCCGGCTGCCCCGAGGTGATCGACGCAAAGGGGAAGTGGGTCGTCCCCGGCTTCGTCGATGTGCACACTCATTACGACGCCGAGGTGTTGCTGGATCCGGGACTGCAGGAGTCGGTGCGTCACGGCGTCACCACGGTGCTGCTGGGCATGTGCTCGCTGTCGACGGTCTACGCCGACTCCGACGACGCCGCCGACCTGTTCAGCCGCGTCGAGGCGGTGCCGCGCCAATTCGTCGTGGGCGCGCTGGAGTCCAACAAGACCTGGTCGACGGCTGCCGAATACGTTGAGGCCATTGACAACCTGCCGCTCGGCCCGAATGTTGGCTCGCTGCTGGGTCATTCGGATCTGCGGACCACCGTGCTCGGCCTTGATCGCGCCACCGACAAGAATGTGCGACCGACCGACGCCGAACTCGACAAGATGGCGACATTGCTCGATGAGGCGCTCGACGCCGGAATGCTCGGCATGTCCGGAATGGACGCCGCGATCGACAAGCTCGATGGCGATCGCTTCCGTTCCCGCGCGCTGCCGTCGACCTTCGCGGCCTGGCGGGAACGGCGCAAGCTGATCAAGGTGCTGCGCAGGCGCGGCCGGATATTGCAGAGCGCCCCCAATGTGGCCAAAGCCGAGTCCGGATTGCTGTTCTTCCTGTCTAGCAGCCCAATGTTCGGGCGCCGCAAAGCCGTTCGCATGAGCCTCTTGGTGTCTGCCGACGCGAAGTCAATGCCGTTGGCCGTGCACGTCTTCGGGCTCGGTACGCGGTTGCTCAATTTTCTGCTGGGCTCGCAGGTGCGCTTCCAGCATTTGCCGGTCCCTTTCGAGTTGTACTCCGACGGAATCGACTTGCCAGTCTTCGAGGAGTTCGGAGCGGGCACCGCAGCTCTGCATCTGCGCGACGAGTTAGAGCGCAACACACTACTGGCCGACAAGGAATACCGTCGAAGGTTCCGCCGTCAGTTCGACCGCATCAAACTTGGCCCGTCGTTGTGGCACCGCGACTTCCACGACGCGGTGATCGTTGAATGCCCGGATAAGTCGTTGGTCGGCAAGAGCTTTGGCGCGATCGCCGACGAGCGAGGGCTGCACCCGCTCGACGCGTTCCTCGATGTGCTGGTGGAAAACGGCGAGCGCAATGTCCGCTGGACGACCATCGTCGCCAACCATCGCCCCAAGCAACTGAACAAATTGGCCGCCGAGCCGACCATCCACATGGGCTTCTCCGATGCCGGAGCACACCTGCGTAACATGGCGTTCTACAACTTCTCGCTGCGGCTGCTCAAGCGGACGCTGGACGCCCAACGGGACGGCAAGCCGTTCCTCACCCTCGAGCGCGCCGTGCACCGCCTGACCGGCGAAGTGGCCGAATGGTTCGGGCTGGACGCCGGCACGCTGCGTGAGGGCGACCGCGCCGACTTTGTGGTGATCGATCCGGCCGGCCTGGATGACTCGGTGGACGCCTACCACGAACAGAACGTGCCGTTCTACGGCGGCCTGAGCCGCATGGTCAACCGCAACGACGCGGCCGTGCTGGCCACCGGTGTCAACGGCGCGATCGTGTTCCGCGAAGGACGATTCCGCGAGGGCTACGGAAAGACGGTGAAGTCCGGCCGCTACCTGCGGGCCGCTGCCGGTCAACGACAGCCGGCGCGGGTCTGAGATGGCGAGAACCCAGCAGCAGCGTCGCGAAGAGACGGTGGCACGGCTGCTCGAGGCCAGCATCGCGACGATTATCGAAGTCGGATATGCCCGGGCATCTGCTGCGGTGATCACCAAACGCGCCGGGGTATCGGTCGGGGCTTTGTTCCGGCACTTCGACACTATGGGCGACTTCATGGCGGCCACGGCGTACGAGGTGCTACGACGTCAACTCGACTCGTTCACCAAGCAGGTCGCCGCGATACCTTCTGACCGGCCGGCGCTGGAGGCGGCGCTGACAATCCTGCGGGACATCACCAGCAGCCCGACCAACGCCGTGCTCTACGAATTGATGATCGCTGCGCGCACCGACGAAAAGCTCAATGCCACTTTGCAAAACGTCCTCGAGCAGTACGGCACGAAGATCTGCGATGCGGCGCGTGCGTTACCCGGCGCCGAAAACATCCCGCAGGAGACCTTTCCGGTCCTGGTGGCGTTGTTGACCAATGCCTTCGACGGCGCCGCGTTGGTGGGAGCGGTGGTACCGCAACCGGACATCGAGCAGCGACGCATTCAGCTGTTGCTGTCGTTGCTGAGTGGCGTCGGCCTGCCGGCCTGAACGAATCAGCGGTCAGTGATCTTGCTGACGGCGTCGTCCAATGTCCGGCACAGGCACATCATCTCGTTGATCCCCAGCAGCGTCAGCGGCCGGTACGTGGCCGGCCCGTCGGCAACGACACAGAACGGAATTGAGTCGCCGAGGGTGTCGCGAGTTTTCATCAGCACACTGATGCCGGCCGAGCCGAGAAACTCGACTTTGGAAAGGTCGACCACCAAGCCTTCCGGCTTCTTGGCAAGCGCGGAGTCGAGGGACTCGGCCAAGCCAGGGGCAGTAAGCATGTCCACGCTGCCGCTCACTGACACCACGACCAGACCATCGACCAACGCCTCGTGCGCGCTGAAGTCGTCCTTATCGGACGGAGGGGGCGAACTGGACGCAGCGGGTTGGTTCTCGGCCATCATCGATCTTCACTCCTTGCGGGTACTGCGTGTGCTGCTTGCGACGCAGACCTAGTTGGCAATGGCTGGCGACTCAACCGATGAACAGTTCGGCACATGCCGACACGATGCCGTGAAAGCTCATATTGGGCAACTGCAAAATAGGGCAACTGCGAAATCGAATGCAAACGGCATAGGCAGACTAGCAAACCCCCGCATGTGTCGGCAGAGTCCTACAGTACGCCGACCGCAGACTGCGGGCTGAGGGCAAAACCCCAGTCCAGCAGGCTGCCGGCCTGATCCCAGTAGGTCGGCCCGCCCTCGTGGACCAGCCCGTACATCATCGCGACCACCAGGCGGCGCCCGCCACGGGCAGCGGCGCCGACGAATGTCTTGCGGGCCGCGTCGGTGAAGCCGGTCTTACCGCCGATCGCGCCCGGGTAGCGCTGCAGCAGCTCGTCCTGGTTGCTGATCGGGTGGTCACCGTTGTCGCCCGGGAACATCGCCGAGGGCTCGGCGGTGATCTGAGCGAACACCGGGTTGGCCATCGCCGCCCGGAAGATGACAGCCAGATCGTGCGCCGTCGACGAGCCCGAGCCCCCCGGCCCATCCAGGCCGGACGGGGTCGACGCATGGGTGTTCACCGCGCCCAGTGATGCGGCTTTCGCGTCCATCTTGGCGACGGTGGCGTCCGGGCCGCCCAACATGTGCGCCAGCGTGTTGGCGGCGTCATTACCCGACACCAACAACAGGCCGTCGAGCAGTTGGCGCGCGGTGTAGGTGCGGCCGGCTTTAACGCCCGCACAGGCACATTCAACGTGGCTGTCGGCCTCGTCGGCGACCACCCTGGAGTCCAGGCTGAGCTCGTCGAGGGCGACCAACGCCAATAGCACTTTGATGGTGCTGGCGGGCGGGTGCTGCACATTCTCGTCGCGCTCGGCCAGCACCTGACCGGAATCGAGGTCAGCAACCAGCCAGGTCTGCGCCGGACCGTCGGGGATGGGTACCGAGCCGACCGGCTGGACACCGGCGTCGGCCCACGCGGGTACCGGGCAGGCAAGGACGGTGAGAGCAGCCGCGACTGCGGCGAAAAGCGTCCGCATGGCCGGTGAGCTTACCGGCCCGCGCCATGTGAAACCTCCACCGCTCAGGATCAAGCACTATCGCCGAACGCATGCCGGAGTTGGGCATTGACGTTCGAAGCGGCTTGCACACCGGCGAGTGCGAGACGCGCGGTATTCACGTGCTCAAGGGCATAAGCGGGGAGTGGAAGCTGTACGCGCCCGCAGGCCGAGACGATCCCGTTCAAAAATCTGCCGCCGGCGCCTCAAAAGGCGGCACAGGACCGCGTTGCCGACTACCTCACGCGCTGGCCAGCGGTCGATCGGACGTTGTTGCTTATAGCTAAGCCGCGTCAGTAGAAGCGACCGGGCACTTCGGGGCCGCCGGTCCGGGCATAGGCACCTAGACCTATTCCGTGTTCAATCAAGGCATGTTGAGCCTGGCCGAAATCTCCGACCGCTTAGAGATCCAGCAGCTGGTGGTCGACTACTCCACCGCGATTGACCAGCGCCGCTTCGATGACCTCGACGCGGTATTCACTCCGGACGCCTACATCGATTACACGGCTCTGGGTGGCATCGAGGGCCGGTATCCGCAGGTGAAGGCCTGGCTGGCCGAGGTGTTGCCGAATTTCCCGATGTACTACCACATGCTGGGCAATTGCTCGGTGCGCGTCGACGGTGACACCGCGTCGTCGCGAACAATCTGCTTCAACCCGATGGTGCTGCCCGGCGACAAAGACCAAGTGATGTTCTGCGGGCTGTGGTACGACGACGAGTTCCTGCGCACCGCCGAGGGCTGGCGGATGACGCGCCGGGTGGAAACCAAGTGCGTCCAGAAAATACTCTGAAGCGTCAAGACCGACCAGGCGAATTTCCGCTGCCTGGCCGTGCTCTGGCACAATAAGCGGCTGTCCGCCCCGCGACCACGGTCGCTCGGCGGTCAAACACGCGAGGCAAAACCGGATCCCGGCATCCGCCCGGATCGCTGAATTGCAGCGTGACACTCATAGGAGAACTCGCTTAACCATGGCTGTAAAGATCAAGCTGAGCCGGCTTGGCAAGATCCGCAATCCGCAGTACCGCATCGCGATCGCCGACTCGCGGACGCGCCGTGACGGTCGCGCAATCGAGATCATCGGCAGGTATCACCCGAAGCAAGAGCCGAGCCTGATCGAGATCGACTCCGAGCGTGCCCAGTACTGGCTGTCGGTGGGTGCTCAGCCGACCGAACCCGTGCTCAAGCTGCTCAAGATCACCGGCGACTGGCAGAAGTTCAAAGGGCTGCCCGGCGCCGAGGGCAAGTTGAAGGTCGCCGCGCCCAAGCCGACCAAACTCGAGCTGTTCAATGCCGCGTTGGCCGCCGCCGACGGCGCTCCCGACACCGAGGCCGCGACGCCGAAGAAGAAGAAGGCTCCCGCCAAGAAGGCCGCTGCGGCTGATAAAGCTGAGAAGGCCACCGAAGTTGAGGCCGCCGCCGAGCCGTCCGCGGAAGCCGAGGCTGCCGCCGAGCCGTCCGCGGAAACCCAGCCAGCCGAGCCGTCTGAAGGTGGCGAGCAGGCCGCACCGGCTGAGCCGGCCGGCGAGAGCTGACCACGGCCATGAGTGTGGTCGTCGACGCCGTCGAACATCTGGTGCGCGGCATTGTCGACAATCCCGACGATGTCCGCGTCGACATGGTGACCAGCCGGCGGGGCAGGACCGTCGAGGTGCACGTCCATCCCGACGATCTCGGCAAAGTGATCGGCCGGGGTGGGCGCACCGCGACCGCGTTGCGCACGCTGGTCGCCGGCATCGGTGGTCGCGGCATCCGAGTCGATGTGGTGGACACCGACCAGTAGCGGAGCCCGGCGGTTGGAACTCCTGTGGAGCTCATAATCGGGCGCGTGGCCAAGGCCCACGGCGTGACCGGCGAACTCGTCGTCGACGTCCGCACCGATGATCCCGAGTCACGGTTCACCCCGGGCGCGATATTGCGCGTCAAGGCATCCGATCGTGGTGAGCACAACTATGTCGTCACGGCGGTTCGTCCGCACGGCAACCGCCTTCTGCTGCGGTTGGAAGGGGTGGCCGACCGCGATGCGGCCGACGCGCTGCGCGGCAGCTTGTTCGTCATCGACTCTTCAGCCTTGCCGCCGATCGACGAGTCGGACACCTATTACGACCACCAACTGGAAGGTCTTCTGGTGCGGACGACGGACGGCCGCGACATCGGCACCGTCGCCGAGGTTTTGCACACCGCGGGCGGTGAGCTACTGGCCGTCGACCGGGCCGACGCCGGCGAGTTGCTGGTGCCGTTCGTGACCGCGATAGTCACGTCGGTGTCGTTGGATACTGGCATCGTCGAAATCGATCCGCCCAAGGGGTTGTTGGAGCTGGAGACCTGAAGGCCAAGATGAAAATTGACGTCGTGACGATCTTCCCGTCGTACTTGGATCCGCTGCGGCAATCGTTGCCGGGCAAGGCGATAGAGTCCGGTCTGGTCCAGCTGGACGTGCACGACTTGCGGAAGTGGACCCACGATGTGCACCACTCGGTGGACGACGCGCCATACGGCGGCGGTCCAGGGATGGTGATGCGGGCACCGGTGTGGGGCGAGGCGCTCGACGAGATCTGTTCGAAGGAAACGCTTCTCGTTGTCCCGACGCCGGCGGGCACGTTGTTTACCCAGGCGACCGCGCAGCGGTGGAGCAGCGAGTCGCATCTGGTGTTCGCGTGCGGTCGCTACGAGGGGATCGATCAGCGGGTCATCGACGATGCCGCCGGGCGGATGCGGGTGGAAGAGGTCTCGATCGGAGATTACGTGCTGCCGGGAGGAGAATCGGCAGCCGTGGTGATCATCGAGTCGGTGCTGCGACTGCTGCCCAATGTGTTGGGCAATCCACTTTCACACCAAGATGATTCGCACTCCTGCGGTCTGCTGGAAGGTCCGTCGTACACCAGGCCGCCGAGCTGGCGTGGACTCGTCGTCCCCGAGGTGCTGCTGTCCGGCGACCACGCGCGCGTCGAGGCGTGGCGACGGCAGGCCGCCGAGGAGCGCACCCGTGACCGCCGTCCCGACTTGTGGCACGGGCGATAAGGCTTAAATCCGCCCCTCGGGGAACATGGTCTTGACCGCTTGCGTGATCGTCGTCCGTGCGGTGGCGTCATCGGAGGGTTGCAGCGACTCGATCACCATGACGTAGCGCCGGTCGGATCCGATGATGCCGGTGGACAGGTGCATCCAGCTCTCGCCGTCCATACAGCACATCCAACCCTGCTTGACGGCAACGGGTTCGGCGTACAGCCCGTCGGGAATGCCGAACCGCTGCGGGTAGCCGTCGGCCCCGGTTGCGGTCGATTCGGCGAGGTCGTCGACCATGATCTGTGCGCGCTCGCGAGATAGCCCGCCGGACCCGCTGAGCAATGCGTCGTAGTAGTGCACCAAATCCGACGCCGAGCTCACCGTGTTCCACCACCGGCCGTCGCTGGGCGGCGCAGTGGATGTCAGCCCATACCGGCTCGCGACGCCGGTGATGATCGCTTCACCGCGCTCGGCCCAGAACGTCTCCGCAGCGCCGTCGTCGGAGGCGCGCAGCATGCTGTCCAGCGCCTGGCGGTCTTCCGTCGGCAGTCCCTGCGACAGCGCATCGTCGGCGATGAACAGCTTGGCCACCGACGCGATCGCGACGAGCTCGTCGTTGCCGTTGGACAGCATTTGCATGGTGGTCCGGTCGAGGACGGCGACCGCGATCGTGGCGCCGTCGGCGGCCGCGTCCTGGGTGGCCTGCGCGATGCGGGCCGGCAGGCCCTCGAGCGCCGCGCCGGGCATGCCCTGCGGCGACTCCGGTGGCCTGATTGCTTGCGGTGGCGCGGCGACATGCGGCACGTGCCACGTGGCGCCGGGTGAGCCGTACACCTTCGCTTCGAAGCCCGCCACCGACGCCGTCAGCACCGCTGCGTTGGCAATCAGCACCATCAGCGGTCGCGCTCGCATGGCTCCTATGTACCATTCGCCCACGTCACGGCCCGGTAAGACGGATCGGCGATTTGCGGCGATTTCACACCCCTGGACCCGATCTGGCACAATTGACCAGTTGTCTCCAGCGGTTCTCGGCCGTTCGGTCCGCTCCCACCTGCTGCGAGACGCGCCCAGATGCCCGAATCCATCGGCTCGGTTGGCTGTCAGCACGCCCACAGCGTGAGCAGCAGCCCGCAGCCGCGACCGCAAGGAAGTGTCTTCCGAACATGAACACGCTGGACTTCGTCGACAAGGGGTCGCTGCGCGACGACATCCCGGCCTTCAGCCCCGGTGACACGATCAATGTGCACGTCAAGGTGATCGAGGGCGCCAAGGAGCGTATCCAGGTATTCAAGGGCGTGGTGCTGCGTCGGCAAGGCGGCGGGATCCGAGAGACCTTTACGGTGCGCAAGGAGAGCTACGGCGTAGGCGTGGAGCGAACCTTCCCGGTGCATTCGCCGAACATCGACCACATCGAGATCGTGACCCGCGGTGATGTGCGGCGCGCCAAGCTCTACTACCTGCGAGAGCTGCGCGGCAAGAAAGCCAAGATCAAAGAGAAGCGCTGACCAGGTGCGGCTCACCGGGCGGCGGCGCGCATCGTCGCCCGGCTGATATGTAGGGCTGTTTGTCAAGAGGCAGGGTGAAGCGGCGGCCGCGACCGTCGCCGTGGCCGCCGCTTCGTTGACCAGATGAGCAGGCTTGGTGTCGGGCGTGTCGTTGTCGACGCGAGTCAGTCTGATATGCGCGGGTTGGTTACCGCAGGACGGGACTTTCGAAACGGAGGGTGACCGCTGGTCTAGGGTCGAGCGTGATCATGTTGTAGCGCAACATGATTGCTCAATAGCCGGGACGCGGATATCTCCAGGTCGCTCGCCGACACCGTCGCTGGGATCCTCATCTGGACGTTTGGTGGCGCTTATTCGTCGAGTGTGGCCAGTGACCAGCACCAGCCGGCTAATTCCCGGGCAATCGCGGCGTTGGCGATCACGGGGCGCTTGTCGCGTTCATCGAAGTGTTGCCAGCGCTGATGTAGGCGTCGGTTGGCGGCCTGACCGCGGGCTCGTGCGGCCGGGGTGGCGGCGTCCCACCGTTGCCGTAGCGCCTTGACTGGACGGTAGGGCTTGCGGTGATGCCAGGCCGCTTCCACCAGCAGCCGCCGGGCATGACCGTTACCGGTCTTGGTCAGTCCACCCTGGCTGCGGGTGGCCCCCGAGGAATACTCGACGGGTACCAGCCCCAGGTAGGCGCCAATGGAGCGTCCGGTGAACCGGTGCCAGTCGCCGATCTCGACGGCCAGCCCGAACGCGGTCAACGTGGCCACTCCCCGCAGGCAGCCCAGGCGCTGCACGATCGGGGTGAATTCCGAATCGGCGGCCATCGCGGTGATCGCGGTATCGAGGCGGTCGCGGCGATCCCGGGTGACCAGCATCGCGTCGAAAGCTTCCCGATAGGCCACCGTCAGACCGAGCTGGTCGAAGTGTTGGCGACCCAGCCAGCGCTCATGGTCTCGTGTCCAGGCTTTCCCGCCGTAGTAGACGACCCCTTGGCGCAGTAGCAGTTTCGACAGCCGATGGCGGACCCGCATCAGATCAGCGCGGCAATCTTCGCGGGCGCGCACCAGATCGCGGGCCGCTTCTTGAGCCACGCCGGGGACCGCGACTTGCACGATCTGACCCAAATGCAACAGCCGAGCCAGATGTCGAGCATCGCGGGCATCGGTTTTGACCCGATCACCCGGCGGGCGAATCAGCTTCGATGGCGCGGCGACCAGACAGCTGAACCCGGCAACCTGCAGGGCGCGGGCCAGACCAAACCCAGTCGGCCCAGCCTCATACGTCACCGCAACAGGCGCTGGTAACCCCCCGATCCAGTCCAGGATCTCGCGGTGATCCGGGCACAACCGCCGCTCAAAAATCTCGCCGGTGTCCCGATCTAATCCGCATCCCAACACCGAACGTGCGTGCACATCCAAACCAACACTCGTACGCTGAAACTCCACTGGGGCCTCCCACATCTTGTGGCTCTACTGCCAGGACCCGTTTCCTGACAGCAACCCACGTTCACATGTGAGTGAGGCCCCAGCCCCCATACCGTCTAGGC
>DATJOR010000353.1:0-23051 GCA_035506875.1 Mycobacterium sp. | reverse complement strand
CGCAGCTTCCTGCAGCAGCTGGGGCTGGCGCCCACGCCGACCGGCTTCACCAACGGCCGCATTCCGAGGGTGTACGGACGGCAGGCATCGGAGTACGTGATTCGCCGGGGGCTTTCGCAGTTGGGCGTGCCTTACTCGTGGGGCGGCGGCACCGCCGGCGGGCCGAGCCATGGCATCGACTCAGGGGCCGGCACGGTCGGCTTCGACTGCTCGGGGCTGGTGCTGTACTCGTTCGCCGGGGTGGGCATCAGGCTGCCGCACTACTCGGGCTCGCAGTACAACCTGGGCCGCAAGATCCCGTCCTCGCAGATGCGCCGTGGCGACGTGATTTTCTACGGCCCGGGCGGCAGCCAGCACGTGACGATCTATCTCGGTGACGGCCAGATGCTCGAGGCTCCTGACGTCGGCTTGAAGGTCCGGGTCGCACCGGTTCGCACCAGCGGCATGACGCCCTACGTAGTCCGCTACATCGAGTACTGACGCGCGGGAAGGATTTATGCGCCGCTGGACTACGAAAACCAAGGGGTTACGCCGGGCCGCGCTGGTCTGGCCGATTCTGGCTGCGGTCGCTGTGCTGATCGGTCTGGCCGCTCCCGCGAACGCCGAGGACGGCGCGTGGGATCCCACGTTGCCGGCGGCGATCAGCGCGGGCGCACCGGGAGACCCGGTTGCGATCGCCAACCAGTCGCTGCAGGCCACCGCGAACGCCACCCAGACCACGCTCGACCTGGGCCGGCAGTTTCTCAGCGGGCTCGGACTCAACCTGGGCGGCGGCGGTGGGGGCACCAGTCCTAACGGGGTACCGCGGGTCTACGGGCGGCAGGCCGTCGAGTACGTGATTCGCCGCGGCTCATCGCAGATGGGAGTGCCCTATTCGTGGGGCGGCGGGACCCTGAACGGCCCGAGCAAAGGTGTCGAGTCCGGCGCCGGCACCGTCGGCTTCGACTGCTCGGGATTGATGCGCTACAGCTTTGCCGGGGTGGGCGTGCTGATCCCGCGGTTCTCCGGCGACCAGTACAACGCCGGTCGCCATATCCCGCCGTCGCAGGCCAAGCGCGGTGACCTCATCTTCTACGGCCCGGGCGGGGGCCAGCACGTCACCATGTACCTGGGCAACGGTCAGATGTTGGAGGCGTCGGGCAGTGCCGGCAAAGTCACCGTCAGCCCGGTGCGGAAAGCCGGCATGACGCCGTTTTTGACCCGGATCATCGAGAACTGACGGGCGGGCCGCATCGTCGTCAACAGATGGCCACGTCGACGGATTCCAGGTGGCCTGGAATAGTTGAACCAGGGCACGCCGCTGCCCCGCGACATTGGTCGTGCGACAGTCGTGTCTGAACAGCACTTTGGAGGTCGGAGCCGTGGAGGGTAATCGATGACATCAGCAGGTGGGCCGCCCCCGGGCGCCGGTGATTACTCGGGTCCGGGCGGAGCCGCGACGGGCCCGGCGCATGCGGCGTCGTCCGGCGGTGGCAACGGGCTGGCTGCCGAGGTGCACACCCTGGAACGCGCCATCTTCGAGGTCAAACGAATCATCGTGGGTCAAGACCAGCTCGTGGAGCGAATGCTGGTCGGCCTGCTGTCCAAGGGCCACGTCCTGCTCGAAGGCGTCCCCGGCGTTGCCAAGACGCTGGCGGTAGAGACCTTTGCGAAGGTGGTCGGCGGAACGTTCGCGCGCATCCAGTTCACCCCCGACCTGGTGCCCACCGACATCGTCGGTACCCGGATCTACCGGCAGGGCAAAGAAGAGTTCGACACCGAGCTGGGCCCAGTAGTGGTCAACTTCCTGCTCGCCGACGAGATCAACCGCGCACCCGCGAAGGTGCAATCGGCGCTGCTGGAGGTCATGCAGGAGCGCAAAGTCTCGATCGGCGGCAAGACGTATCCGTTGCCCAACCCGTTCCTGGTGATGGCCACGCAGAACCCGATCGAGCACGAGGGTGTCTACCCGCTGCCCGAAGCTCAGCGCGACCGGTTCCTTTTCAAGATCAACGTGGGCTACCCCTCACCTGAAGAAGAGCGCGAGATCATCTACCGGATGGGCGTTAAACCACCGGAGCCCAAGCAGATCCTCAACACCGGCGACCTGCTGCGACTCCAGGACATCGCCTCGAACAACTTCGTGCACCACGCGCTGGTCGACTATGTGGTGCGCGTCGTCACCGCCACGCGTCATCCCGAGCAACTCGGCATGAACGACGTCAGGAGCTGGATCTCGTTCGGCGCCTCGCCGCGTGCCTCGCTGGGCATCATCGCGGGCGCGCGCTCGCTGGCGTTGGTGCGCGGTCGCGACTATGTCATTCCGCAGGACATCGTCGAGGTCATTCCCGACGTGCTGCGGCATCGGCTGGTACTCACCTACGACGCGCTCGCCGACGAGATCTCGCCGGAGATCGTCATCAACCGGGTGTTGCAGACCGTCGGCATGCCTCAGGTGAATGCCGTTCCGCAACAGGGCCATTCGGTACCTCCGGTGATGCAGGCCGCCGGCGCGGCTAGCAGTCGGTGACTGATACTGACCCCGCCGCGCCCGGCGCGGCTACTGTGCGCCCGCCGTCGATGCAGCGGGGCCAGATCGACGACCCGAAGCTGTCGGCCGCGTTGCGCACGCTCGAGCTCACGGTCAAGCGCAAGCTCGACGGCGTCCTGCATGGCGACCACCTCGGCCTGATCCCCGGTCCGGGATCAGAGCCCGGGGAATCACGCGAGTATCAGCCCGGCGACGACGTCCGCCGGATGGACTGGGCGGTTACCGCGCGCACGATGCACCCGCATGTGCGGCAGATGATCGCCGACCGCGAGCTGGAGACCTGGCTGGTCGTCGACATGTCGGCCAGTTTGGATTTCGGCACGTCGGTCTGTGAGAAGCGTGATCTCGCGGTGGCTGCCGCGGCTGCCATCACCTTCCTCAACAGTGGCGGAGGAAACCGTCTTGGCGCGTTGATTGCTAACGGAGACAAGATGACTCGAGTTCCCGCACGCTCCGGACGTCAGCACGAGCAGACACTGTTGCGCACGATCGCCACCATGCCCAAAGCACCGGTGGGCGTGCGCGGGGACTTGGCTGTGGCGATCGACGCGTTGCGACGCCCGGAACGGCGCCGTGGGATGGCCGTGATCATCAGTGACTTCCTCGGCCCGATCAACTGGATGCGTCCGTTGCGGGCCATCGCTGCGCGCCATGAGGTGCTGGGCATCGAAGTGCTCGATCCCCGCGACGTCGAGTTGCCCGACATCGGCGACGTCATCCTGCAAGACGCCGAATCCGGTGTCACCCGCGAGTTCACCATCGACGGGCAGCTGCGCGATGACTTCGCCAAGGCCGCCGCCGCCCATCGCGCCGATGTGTCCCGCACGATGCGCAGCTGCGGAGCGCCGCTGCTGTCGCTGCGCACCGACCGGGATTGGATCGCCGACATCGTCCGTTTCGTCGAATCCCGCCGCCGCGGGTCACTGGCGGGTCGCCAGTGACGGCCGTACACATCGAGACGGGTCTGTCATGACACTGCCGTTGCTCGGGCCGATGACGCTGTCCGGCTTCGCCCACCCCTGGTTTTTCCTTTTCCTGCTGGTCGTTTTGGGCTTGGTGGCCCTCTACGTCATCGTCCAGGTTGCCCGGCACCGCCGAATGCTGCGCTTCGCCAACATGGAGCTGCTGGAAAGCGTCGCCCCCAAGCAGCCCACCCGGTGGCGTCATTTGTCGGCCATCCTGCTGGTCTCGGCGCTGGTGCTCTTCACGATCGCGATGGCCGGCCCGACGCATGATGTGCGAATCCCGCGCAACCGCGCGGTCGTCATGCTCGTGATCGACGTGTCGCAGTCCATGCGGGCTACCGACGTCGAGCCCAACCGGATGGCCGCGGCCGAGGCGGCCGCGAAGGAATTCGCCGGTGAGCTCACCCCGGGCATCAATCTCGGGTTGATCGCCTACGCCGGGACGGCGACGGTTCTGGTGCAACCAACGACCAACCGGGAGGCGACCAAAGCCGCGTTGGACAAGTTGCAGTTCGCCGACCGCACTGCGACCGGGGAGGGCATCTTCACCGCGCTGCAGGCCATCGCCACCGTGGGCGCGGTGATCGGCGGTGGCGACACACCGCCACCGGCGCGGATCGTCTTGTTCTCCGACGGCAAGGAGACGATGCCGACGAACCCGGACAACCCCAAGGGTGCCTTCACCGCGGCGCGCACCGCCAAAGACCAGGGCGTGCCGATCTCGACGATCTCCTTTGGCACCCCGTACGGCTTCGTGGAGATCAACGGCCAGCGCCAGCCGGTGCCGGTCGACGACAGCACGATGAAGAAGGTGGCCGAGCTGTCCGGCGGCAACCATTACGGCGCCTCGAACCTGCAGGAGCTCAAGCAGGTCTACGCGTCACTGCAACAGCAGATCGGCTACGAGACGATCCGCGGTGATGCCAGCGTCGGATGGCTGCGGCTGGGCTCGCTGGTGCTGGCGCTGGCCGGGCTCGCGGCCCTGCTGATCAACCGGCGGCTACCGGCCTGACGTCCGGTCGCCTCCGTGCCGACATGCGAGGGGAGATTTCGGCCCCACCGCACCGAGGCGATAAGTTGACCGGGTGACTGACTTGGCCATTCAAGCCACCGACGGCGGCAAACCCGCGTTCGTATCCCGTTCAGTTCTGGTCACCGGTGGGAACCGGGGGATCGGGCTGGCGATCGCACAGCGGCTGGCCGCCGACGGCCACAAGGTCGCCGTCACGCACCGCGGATCGGGTGTGCCCGAGGGACTGTTCGGCGTCGAGTGTGACGTCACGGACAGCGAAGCCGTCGACCGCGCATTCACGGCGGTCGAGGAGCACCAGGGTCCGGTTGAGGTGGTGGTGTCCAACGCCGGCGTTTCCGCGGACGCGTTTCTCATCCGGATGACCGAAGAGAGATTCGAAAAGGTCATCGACGCCAACCTCACCGGGGCGTTCCGGGTGGTCCAGCGGGCATCGCGCAGCATGCAGCGAAAGCGGTTCGGCCGGTTGATCTTCATCGGTTCGGTCTCCGGCACCTGGGGGATCGGCAATCAGTCCAACTACGCGGCCTCCAAGGCGGGCGTGATCGGGATGGCCCGCTCGATCGCCCGAGAGCTGACCAAGGCCAATGTCACCGCGAATGTGGTGGCTCCCGGCTACATCGACACCGACATGACCCGTGCGCTCGATGAGCGGATCCAGGAGGGGGCGCTGGAATTCATCCCGGCGAAGCGGGTCGGCACCGCCGCCGAGGTCGCCGGGGTGGTCAGCTTCCTGGCGTCCGAGGATGCGAGTTACATCTCCGGCGCGGTCATCCCGGTCGATGGCGGCATGGGCATGGGCCACTGACGAAACCACGAAATTAGGACGGACATGGCAGGACTGCTCGAAGGCAAACGGATCCTGGTCAGCGGGATCATCACCGACGCGTCGATCGCGTTCCACATCGCCCGCGTGGCTCAGGAACAGGGCGCGCAGCTGGTGCTGACCGGATTCGACCGACTGCGACTGATCCAGCGCATCGCTGACCGGTTGCCGGAGAAGGCTCCGCTGATCGAACTCGACGTGCAGGACGAAAAGCACCTGGACACCTTGGCCGAGCGGGTGACGGCCGAGATCGGCGAAGGCAACAAGCTTGACGGCGTGGTGCATTCGATCGGCTTCATGCCGCAGAGCGGGATGGGCGTCAACCCGTTCTTCGACGCGCCCTACGAGGATGTGTCCAAGGGCATCCACATCTCCGCGTATTCCTACGCCTCGCTGGCCAAGGCGCTGCTGCCGATTATGAATCCCGGTGGTTCTATTGTCGGGATGGACTTCGACCCGAGCCGGGCGATGCCGGCCTACAACTGGATGACAGTCGCCAAGAGCGCGCTGGAGTCGGTGAACCGTTTCGTGGCGCGCGAAGCCGGCAAGTTCGGCGTCCGCTCGAATCTTGTTGCCGCGGGTCCGATCCGGACGTTGGCGATGAGCGCGATCGTCGGCGGCGCGCTCGGCGACGAGGCGGGCGCGCAGATACAGCTGCTCGAAGAGGGCTGGGATCAGCGCGCTCCGGTCGGCTGGAACATGAAGGATCCCACTCCGGTTGCCAAGACGGTATGCGCCCTGCTTTCCGAATGGCTGCCGGCGACGACGGGGACGATCATCTACGCCGACGGCGGCGCTAGCACGCAATTACTGTAGCACGCAATGGAATTCGACGCGGTCCTGCTGCTGTCATTCGGTGGGCCGGAGGGGCCCGAGCAGGTCAGGCCGTTCCTGGAGAACGTCACTCGCGGCCGCAATGTGCCGCCCGAACGCCTTGACCAAGTCGCTGAGCACTATCTGCACTTCGGCGGGGTGTCGCCGATCAACGAGATCAATCGCGCGCTGGTCACTCAGCTTCAGGCGGAGTTGGACCTACCAATCTACTTCGGCAATCGCAACTGGAAGCCCTACATCGAAGACACCGTTGCTGATATGCGCGACAACGGTATTCGTCGCGCAGCGGTGTTCGCCACGTCCGCGTGGAGCGGATACTCCGGCTGCACACAGTATTCCGAAGACATCGACCGTGCCAGGCGGGCCGCCGGGCCTGAGGCGCCGGAACTCGTCAAACTGCGGCGATACTTCGACCACCCGCTCTTCGTCGAGATGTTCGCCGACAGTGTCGGTGCTGCCGCGGAGACAGTGCCCGCGGGTGCACGACTGGTCTTCACCGCGCATTCCGTCCCAGTGGCCGCCGATAGTCGTCTCGGTCCTAATCTGTATAGCCGCCAAGTACGTTATGCCGCAGGTCTTGTCGCGGCGGCCGCTGGTTACACCGACTACGACCTGGCCTGGCAGTCTCGATCGGGCCCTCCGCAGGTGCCGTGGCTAGAGCCAGATGTCGCCGATCACCTGACGGCGCTGGCCGACGCCGGCACCAAGGCCGTCATCGTCTGCCCGATCGGATTCGTTTCCGACCACATCGAGGTGGTGTGGGACCTCGACACCGAGTTGCGCGCGCAAGCCGACGCGGCGGGCATCGCGTTCGCGCGGGCCAGCACACCCAACGCCGACCGGCGTTTTGCCCGCCTGGCCGCCGACCTTATCGACGAATTGCGTTATGGCCGTGCGCCTGCCCGGGTGACCGGACCCGATCCGGTGCCGGGCTGCGCGGCCAGCATCAACGGCGAGGCGTGCCGTCCGCCGCATTGCGTTGCCGGCGAGCGGACCGGCTGATCGGCGGTCAGCCTTGCCAGGCGGCGTGCAGGATCGCGGTGAGCGCAGCCATTCTCGCTGACCGGACCACCGCAGCCAGCGGACGCAGCGCGTCGGTGGCAATCTGGGCCTCGGACAACGACTGGGTTCCGATCCGAGTCAGCCCGGTGCTAACCGTGATGATCGCGTCGACGTGTGCGGCGTTTTCCAGCACGCGCAAGGCACGCGACGGCGCAGGCTCGGGAACTTGGTGTTGCCGTGCGGATTCCAGCAGCTGCTCGACAAGCCCGCGCGGATCCTCGATGTCGGCGCCGGCGGACCCCAGCCCGATTGTGGTCAACGCATCGGCCGCTGATCGCACCGCCAGCCGAAGGGTGTATTCGGCATCGCCCAGCCCGGTGTGATCGAGGACCGGGGCGCCGGGCAATGAGTAGACCGTCCAGGACAACGCACACAATTCGGGTACCACGAGTTCGTCGTCAGATTCGTCATAACCGAATTCGGGCACCAGTCCGACGGCCATGCCGGGGTCGTCGGGATTGGCGACGATCACTGCTTCGCCCGCGATCAGGGCATCCCGCTCGAACTGGGTGCCCGGCGCCAGCCCGCGGACATCCCCGGGAACCGGCAGCACCACGGCGATCGCAGGTGCGCGTGTCGCGGGCCGGCCGGCCGCCGTGCGCAGCGTCTGCAGCAGCGACACCGCCCCCGCGTCGTGCACGTCTGGCCAGGGCAGTCCAGTGTGGCCCGCGGCGACCGCGTCGTACGCGGTAACTGAATGTGTTGGTGCCCAACAAGATAACGCATCGAGGACATCGTCGGGCGCGGCCTTGCCGGCAAGCCAGGCGTTGGCCCAGACCGAGAGCGTTGCGCTGGGGCACCACATGGTTTCGCAGTCTAGTTGTTCGTCGTGGGCAAGGCTGGCCACGCGATATCCTGACGGCATGCCTGCGGCTCTGATCTGGCTGATCGTCGCATTCGGGCTGGCCGGCGCGGAGGCGCTGACCGGCGACATGTTCATGCTGATGCTCAGCGGGGGTGCGCTGGCCGCGGCCGGATCCAGTTGGCTGCTGGGCTTGCCGATCTGGGCCGACGGAGCAGTGTTCCTGGTAGTTTCAGTGCTCCTGCTGGTGCTGGTCCGGCCCGTGCTGCGGCGGCATCTGACGCCCGCACAGGGGCTGCCGACGGGCATCAAGGCGCTGGAGGGCAAAAGCGCACTGGTCCTCGACCGGGTCGCCCATGACGAAGGTCAGGTGAAAGTGGACGGCCAGGTGTGGACCGCGCGGCCGATGAACGAAGGCGATGTCTTCGAACCCGGCGAGCGGGTGACCGTCCTGCAGATTGACGGGGCCACCGCGGTGGTATGGAAAAGCACGTGAGGCCTCTGGAGCAAGAGGAGGAATTGTGGTTGCTGGTCTGATAACTCTGGCGGTGCTGGTGGGCTTCGCGTTCATCGTGGTGGCCAAATCCGTCGCGCTGATCCCGCAGGCCGAAGCGGCGGTAATCGAACGGCTGGGCCGATACAGCCGCACGATCAGTGGGCAGCTGACCCTGCTGGTTCCATTCATCGACCGCGTCCGCGCCCGGGTGGACCTGCGTGAGCGGGTGGTGTCGTTTCCGCCGCAGCCGGTGATCACCGAGGACAACCTCACGCTCAACATCGACACCGTGGTGTATTTCCAGGTCACCAACCCGCAGGCCGCGGTCTACGAGATCAGCAACTACATCGTCGGCGTCGAGCAGCTCACCACGACCACGCTGCGCAACGTCGTCGGCGGCATGACCCTGGAGCAGACCCTGACGTCGCGCGACAAGATCAACGGCCAGCTGCGCGGTGTCCTCGACGAGGCGACCGGCCGCTGGGGCCTGCGGGTGGCCCGCGTCGAGCTGCGCAGCATCGACCCGCCGCCGTCGATTCAGGCCTCGATGGAAAAGCAGATGAAGGCGGACCGGGAGAAGCGGGCGATGATCTTGACCGCCGAAGGGAACCGGCAGGCCGCGATTACAGAGGCCGAAGGTGCCAAGCAGGCTCAGATTCTGGCCGCCGAAGGTGCCAAGCAGGCCGCGATCCTGGGCGCCGAAGCCGACCGGCAGTCGCGGATGCTGCGTGCACAGGGTGAGCGCGCCGCGGCCTACCTGCGGGCGCAGGGCCAGGCCAAGGCGATCGAGAAGACGTTCGCTGCGATCAAGGCCGGCCGGCCCACTCCCGAGATGCTGGCCTACCAGTATCTGCAGGTCTTGCCGGAGATGGCGCGCGGCAACGCCAACAAGGTGTGGGTGGTGCCCAGCGACTTCAGTGCGGCATTACAAGGATTCGCCAAGTCGTTGGGCGCTCCCGGTGCGGACGGGGTGTTCCGGTTCGAGCCGTCGCCGGTCGACCCGGCTGACCAGGTGCCCAAGCATGCCGCAACCGATGACGACGCCGACGTTGCCGACTGGTTCTCCACCGAGACCGACCCGGCGATCCTCCAGGCGGTCGCCAAGGCCGAGGCCGATGCACACAAGCCGGTCGAGAACAGCTTCCCGCCGCCGTCCGCACTGAATCAGTGACATGAGCGCTTTGACTTCGCCGAAAACGTATGCGGCGCTTGCCGCTTTCCAGGCCGGCGACGCGGTCGCATGCGCGATCCCGATCCGGCCGATCACCAAAGCCCTTGACCAGTACGGCGTTCCGCAGAACATCCGCTGGATCCTGCCGGTTGCGAAGGCCGCCTCGGTGATCGGCTTGCTCTCGGCCAGCAGGATTCCGGCATTGGCGCGGCTGACCACGGCTATGCTCACGCTGTACTTTGCGCTCGCGGTGGGCGCACATATCCGCGTCCGCGACCGAATCGTGAATACCCTTCCGGCGGCGTCGTTTTTAGCCACCTATGCGGTGCTGACCGTGAAAGGGCCGGACGGCAGCTAACCGAGCCGCAGCTCCACGATCGGTAGCGGCGAATCGGTCTCGGTGATGGGGCTACCCAGGGTGCGCTCAAGTACTGGCTTGAATCGTGCCCAGGCCCTCGGATGCCGACTGGCATACGCGCTGAGTGCGCGATCGGCTTCCTGCGGGGTCATGATTCGCGCGGTGGCCGGCATGGGCGCGCGGCTGCCGGCATAGACCCGCACCCGCGGGTTGGCTTTGATATTGCGGAACCATTGGGCCTTCTCGCCGAAGCCGGACGCGACGACATAGCTGTCGGGCGCGGGATGGCCGACGACTTCGAGGATGACGTAGCGCCGAACCCCCGATGTTCGGCCGATGTGCTCGAGCATCAGCAGCCGGGGGCCCAGCACAGCCCCGGCACGGGCCTTGAAGACCCAGATCGGAGCCCGCATCAGCGGGCGGTAGCGCAGTATGCGCGCGCCGACTGCGGCGAGCTTGGATGACGAGCGTGGTGTGGACGTCATGCCTCCATGTTGTCGGATCTCCTCTCTAACATCGCTGAGTCGGTTGGACCGGATTCGCGATCGGAGACGAGCATGAGAACGCTGACATCGTTCTTCGGGTTGCTGATGTTGATCGCACTGATCATCAGGCTCATCTGGTGGATTCTGGGCGCGGTCGCACTCGTCGTGCTGTTCTACGTGGTGCGCGCGCAGCTGCGGGCAGCGCGTGCCCGGGCGGACGTCGCTGCCCGGCGTGCCGCTGCGATCGCTGCACGGGCTGAGCAGCAACATCGCTGGGTCCTTCGTGGTGACGAGCGCGGAGTCTACGGCGAATACCCGGTGGCCGACCTCTTCCGCGAGCGTCGTTGATCACGAAAGCATTGCCGCCAGCAGGTAATGGGTATGTGACTTGCCCATGAACGCCGCACGCGGGCACAAGGGCACCCGTCGTCGCCGGAACTGGTCCCGCGGTGAGATCCAGGTCACCCGTCCTGAGGTCATGCGCCGGTCCATCCAGGGGGCCTCGGTTGGCAACTTCATGGAGTGGTACGACTTCGGGGTCTATGGCTACATCGCCACCACCATCGCGCAGGTCTTTTATCCGGGCAACAGCGTCAGCGCGGTGCACCTCATCGCAACATTCAGCACGTTGGCCGCCGCGTTTGTCGTGCGTCCGCTCGGCGGGTTCATCTTCGGTCCGCTTGGCGATCGGGTCGGGCGCAAGCGGGTCTTGGTGATCACGATCGTGCTGATGACAACCGGAACGACGGTGACGGGTCTGCTGCCGGGCTACAGCACCATCGGTGTCTGGGCGCCGATCCTGCTCGTCGTGGCCAGAGTCTTCCAAGGCCTGTCGACCGGCGGCGAGTACGTCGGCGCGATGACCTACGTTGTCGAGCAGGCTCCGGACCGCAAGCGCGGGATGGTGGTCGGATTTCTGCCGTTGGGCAACCTGAGCGGGTTCGTGCTGGCGGGATTGCTGGTGACCGCGCTTGAGGCCTGGCTGCCGAGCCACGAGATGCTGGCGTGGGGATGGCGGGTTCCGCTGTTGATCAGTGCGCCGTTCGGCTGCATCGCCCTATACATGCGGCTGCGACTCGACGAATCACCCGCCTACGAGCAGGCTAATGCTGCCCGGGACGTGTCGGGTCCCGACGACCGCAACCAGTTTCGGCGCACGATCGTCGAGCAACGGAAGCCCATGCTGATCTGTGCGGCTCTCGTGCTCACGTCGACCGCCGCGGATTACATGCTCACCGGCTACCTGCCGACCTACCTCAAGGTGGTCGTGCACCTCGGACACGCCGCCGGGCTCGTGATGATCACCGCCACCTTGACGGTCTTGATGGTCTTTCTGGTCTTCGTCGCGATGCTGTCCGACCGCGTCGGCGTCAAACCGATCATGTGGACAGGCTCCGGACTGCTTGTTGCGGCGTCGATCCCGGCTTTCCTACTCATCCGCTCCGGTGGTGGCTATCCGCTGATCTTCATCGGTGTGCTGTTAATCGGGCTGATGGAGCTCTGCTTTGACAGCACATCGCCGGCCATGCTGCCCGCCCTGTTTCCCACCGACGTGCGTTATGGAGCGCTGGCGATCGCCTACAACGTCTCGATATCGGCGGTCGGTGGTTCCACCCCGCTGATCGCGCAGGCGTTGGTGTCCGGCACCGGCAACGCCATGACACCGGCCTACATGTTGATCTTCGCGGGGTTGGTGGGCGCGGTGACGCTGGTGTTCACGCCGGAAGTTGCCGGCAAGCGGTTGCCCGGATCCGCGCCCGCGGTCGAAAGCGAGCAGGAGGCCCGTCAATTGGCGAGTGGTGCAGGCTGACCCAGCGGTCAGGGTCCGCGTTACTGCGGGGGGTCGTCGGCTGGCGGGGGCGGCGGAGGCGGCGCGGGTGTGTGAGGGCGAGGCTGCTCGTACATCGGCTGCCCGCCGCCACCTTTGGGGCCTCCAGGGCCGACGCGGAAGACCGGCGGCTTTGGGGTATACGGCTGCAGCACATTCGGAGGTGCAGGGGCTGGGGTATCGGCCAGGCCGCCTGGATCTGGTTGACAATCCGGGCAGGGCGGCGGCGGGTCCAACGGTACGGCGTTGGCTTGTCCTGCACCGCCCGTCAGCGTCGCGAGGGCAACGCCGACGGCGACCCGCGCCGCGGCCGCCAGGTGCTTGATGTCCATTTCTGCCCGCCTTCCAGAGTCCGCCTCTGCGAACTACTACGACTCTTGGAAGTCTATAGTTCAAACGCACCTGTCGCGCAGGCTTCGTCGTCGGCGTAAACTTCCGTCACCCGTGCGCCCTTATGCCGTCGGTGGTGCCGGATTTCGTAGGTCAGCAGTCCGAGTCCCAGCAATCCGGTGCACAGCGATACCAGCAGCAGCAGTGGGCTGACGTCACCGGTCAGCGCGTCGCCCAGGATTACCACGGCTGCCGTCCCTGGAAGCATGCCGGCCAGCGTCGCCAGCGTGTAGGGCACCACGCGCACTGTGGATGCGCCGACGGCATAGTTGATCGCAGAGAACGGCACGACCGGGATCAACCGCAGCGACAGGACCGCAATCCAGCCGCGGTCACGCAGACGGGCATCGACTTTTTCGACGGCGTCGTGGCGAACCAGGCGGCTGAGTTGCCAACCGGCCGCCCGAACCAACAGCAGCGCGATGATCGCGCTGGCCGTGCTGGCCGCCACCGCCAGTGCTACGCCAAGCACCGGCCCGAACAACAGACCGGCGCCCAACGTGAATGCGGTTCGGGGAAAAGGCAATACGGTCACCGCGATGTGGGCGGCCAGAAAAGCCAGCGGGAACCATGGGCCCACCGAGGTCGCCCAGTCCCGCATCTGCACCGCGGTAGGCAGCCGAACCAGCAGCACCACCGCGACCACGGCGGCCATCACCGCACCCGTGGCGACCATCCGTCGCCTGGATACCTGACGCACCGTCGCACCGACCGTGGCGGTCAGGCCTCGCACTGCGTCGGTGATTTTGCCCGTGGCGTTCGCCATCACGAGGTCCAAGAGTACGGGCTTCGACGAGAAATACCTCAGCGGACTATGAGCGACAGCAGCTTCTTACCCAATGGCATTGCTGTCGAACGGCTTTCAGTGCACACCGTGATGTCTTGACCCGTCCGTCGACGTAGCTCGCTCTGCAGCTTGCCATGCAATGTCGACTCCGCCGCCGCGCACCCGTGGCACGCGCCCGACAGCCGAACGGTCACGGTGTCGCCGACCACCGAAACCAATTCGATCGACCCGCCATGCGATTCGGCGAGTGCGCCGATCGGACCGGCGAGCAGTTCCGTGGCGATCGCCGCCAGCCGGTCGGTGTTGGTCGCGGTGTCGATTTGCCAGCCGGTCGGGTCCAACAGTGCGTCGTTGAGTGCTTCGCGGACCTCATCGCCCAGCTCCCGCCAGCGGTGGCCGGCACTCAGAGTGATCAGCACATCGGCTGTGCGGACTAGCATTTCGCTGATCACTCCGTCGTCCAGCAAGGCGCCGAGGCGGCCGGGGACCCGGCGGACGCGGCCGGCTGGCGGCATCCGCTCGGCGGCGATCACCCAGCGCAACTGTTGCGGATCCGCGGTCGCGGTGGCGTGAATCGGGATCATGCGCCCAGCCCGATCGCAACCGTGCGGGCGGCAAACGCCATCACCCACGCCAAGACGAACATGTAGGAGAACGCGAAGGCAGGCCACCGCCACGAGTTGGTCTCGCGGCGCATAACGGCGACGGTCGACATGCACTGCAACGCGAACATGAAGTACGTCATCAGCGCGATGACGGTGGGCGCGGTGAACACCCGGCGGCCGTGATCGTCGGTCATGGCGGACAACGCCTCACGCGGGTGGGCGGGGTCTGCCGCCGCCGACACCTGGCCCAGGGTGGAGACGAACACTTCGCGCGCCGACAGCGAGCCGACCAGGGCGATGTCGGTGCGCCAGTCGAAGCCCAGTGGTTGGAACACCGGGGCGACAGCTTTGCCGACGTCGGCGGCGTAGCTGTGATTCATCACGTAGGCGCCGGCGTCGGCCGGGGACAGCCCGTTGGTCTCAGCCTCGCGGAGTGGCAGGTTGAGCAGCGCCCACAAGATCAAAGACGTGCCCAGGATGATGGTTCCGGCCTTGCGCAGGAACACCTTGGCCGCACTCCACATCGCAGCCAGCAGCACCTTGGGCGACGGGAACCGGTAGGGCGGAAGCTCCATGGTGAACGGCAGCAAGTCGCCACGCAGAATCGTCGACTTGACCACCGACGCCGCGATCAACGCCGACGTGCCGCCGCCCAGATACAGCAGGAACATCGTGACGCCCTGTGCGCTGAGCCCCCACCACTGTGTTTGCGGTGCGACCAGCAGACCGACCAGCAAGGTGTACACCGGCAGCCGGGCCGAGCAGGTCATCAGCGGCGCGGTGACGGCGGTGGCGATCCGGTCGCGCGAGGACGGCAACGTTCGGGTGGCCATGATGCCGGGGATCGCGCAGGCGAACGAGGAGAGCATCGCGACGAAGGCGCGGCCCTCCAACCCGGTCTTGGCCATCACCCGATCCATCAAGAACGCCGCCCGCGACATATAGCCGACGTTCTCCATCAGGGCGAGCAGGAAAAACAGCAAGACGATCTGCGGAATGAATTGCAGCACGGTGCCGACTCCGCCGATGATTCCCTGGCCGAGCAGGCCGCGCAGCACTGGATTGCCGATGTGCTCGGCGACCTGCCCGCCCAGCCAGGTCAGCGCGTTGGCGATGCCGTCTCGCAGCGGGGCCGCGGCGGTGAACAGGACCTGAAAGAAGTAGAACATCACCGCGAAAAACGCGACTGTGCCCCACAGCGGATGCAGCAGCACCCGGTCGATTCGATGTGTGCGCCGATCCGGTTGCGGCGCAACGTAACCGGCCGCATCCAGGACTGACTGACCCCAGGCGCCGATGGCTTCATGGTCAGCCGGCGGAAGCACCGGTGGGTGTTGCCACCGCTCGGAGGCCGCCAGCTGTGCCCGCAGGACGTCGATGCCCGTCCCGCGGTGTCCGACGACCGCGGCCACCGGGATGCCCAGCGCCGTCGCGAACGCCTCAACGTCGATTCGACCGCCGCGAGAGGTCAATTCGTCACCCATGGTCAGCGTCAGCAGGCACGGTATGTCCAGCCGCAGCACCTGACCGATCAGCATGATCGAGCGACGCAGCGTGGTTGCATCGGCGACCAGCACCACCGCATCGGGCCGATCGATGCCGGGATAGTCGCCGGCCAGCAGATCGGTTACCACCTGCTCATCCGGGCTGATCGGATCGAGGCTGTAGGTGCCGGGCAGGTCTTCCACGGCAATCGCGACACCGTCGACGCTGGTGGTGCCGACACTGCGCCCCACCGTAACCCCCGGGTAGTTACCGGTTTTGGCGCGTAACCCGGTCAGGTGATTAAAGACACTGGTCTTGCCGGAATTTGGACTGCCGACCAACGCCACCCGCCGGATGCCCGCCAGAGCGACCGGAGCAGATCCGACGTCATGGCAGGACGTCATTGGTCCGGTTCGGGAACGACGGCGATCAGCTGCGCCTCGCGGCGGCGCAGACACAGTTCGGTGTCCTGGACGCGATAGATAGTCGGGTCGCCCAGCGGCGCACGACGGATCACCTCGACTTGGGCCGTCGATCGAAAGCCCAAAAGGGCCAGCCGGCTTGCCACGGCGGAGGCCGCCTCTGGCACGGTACCCACGATCGTCGCCCGCTGGCCCGGCGCCAGCTGAGCGAGCACGATCACCGCTGTGGATTGATCGCGTCCGCGGGGCGCCCGAGCAAGCATTATCGTCCCAACATTAGCCGCTCTTACCTTAGTTAGGTATGCCTAACTAGCGCAGCGTTCGGCTGGTGCCGGTCGCCTCGTGGACGTCGCTGCCGATCATTTAGCCTGGTGGTCTCAAGTGATAGGCCGGCGTTGTGGCCGCCACATACTGCGACATAGGAGTTGCCGGTGTCAGTCGATGTGTCCACTGGGCCCGCCGACCCTGCCCAGGGTCGCGCCCGATGGCGCACCGGGGTGGCCGATGTACTGGCGAAAAGCACGCGGCGTGGCGCTGACGAGTTGGGGCCGGAGCCCGAGCGGCTGCTCGACAGCCCGACCTATGAGGGCTTCGCGATTCACCCGCTCTACACCGCCCTCGATGAGCTGCCTGAGCCGCCGCTGCCGGGCCAATGGCCCTACCTGCGCGGTGGTGACGCACTGCGAGACGTCAAATCCGGGTGGAAGGTCACCGAAGCGCTTCCGGCCAACCGGGTAGCCGGGGTTGCCGCCGAAGACGTCAACGCCGCGGTGCTCGCCGGGCTGGCCGAGGGGGCCAGCGCGCTGCTGATCCGGGTGGGGGAGTCCGGTGTGGCGCCCGCGCAGCTGGAGAAGGTGCTCGACGGCGTTTATCTGAGCATGGCGCCGGTGATCCTCGATGCCGGCGCCGACTACCCGGCGGCCTGCGACGCCCTACTGGAGCTGGTGGCCGAGGTCGAATCCGACCAGCGCGCGACGTTATCGATCGACCTGGGGGCTGACCCGCTGACCGCGTCGCTCAGCGAGCGTCCCGCCCCGACGATCCGTGAAGTCGTCGACGTCGCGAAGCAGGTGGCCGGCAGCCATGGGGTGCGGGCGATCACCATCGACGGGCCCGCCTTCCACAATCTCGGTGCCAACGCGACCTGGGAACTCGCCGGCAGTATCGCTGCCGCGGTGGCTTACCTACGGCTGCTCACCGAATCCGGCCTCCCAGCGGCCCAAGCCCTCACCCAGATCAGTTTCCGGCTCGCTGCCGACGACGACCAGTTCATGACGATCGCGAAGGTCCGGGCGGTGCGCCAGCTTTGGGCGCGGGTCGCTGAGGTCGTCGGTGAGCCGGAAAGCGGCGCCGCGGTTGTACACGCCGAAACGTCGCTGCCGATGATGACCCAGCGCGACCCCTGGGTGAACATGCTGCGGACCACGTTGGCCGCGTTCGGCGCCGGCGTCGGCGGCGCCGACACCGTGCTGGTATACCCGTTCGATGTGGCGATTCCGGGCGGATTCCCCGGTATGGCAACAAGTTTCGCGCGCCGGATGGCCCGCAATATTCAGCTGTTGCTGCTGGAAGAGTCACATGTCGGACGGACTCTGGACCCGGCGGGCGGATCGTGGTTCGTCGAGGACTTGACCGAGCAACTCGCCCAGCAGGCCTGGCGACACTTCCAGGCCATCGAGAAACACGGCGGATTCGTCGATGCGGGGGACTACATCACCGGCCAGATCGGCGAGATAGCGGCACAACGCACGGACGATATTGCCCATCGTCGGACCGCTATCACCGGCGTCAACGAATATCCGAATCTCGCCGAGCCTGCGCTGCCGCAGGCTGATTCGCAGCACTCACCGCTTGCGGCAGGGACGCTGGCGCGTTACGCGGCCGGGTTCGAGAGGCTGCGGGACCGCTCGGATGCCTACCTGGACCGCACCGGTGTACGCCCGCAGGCGCTGCTGTTGCCGCTGGGTCCGCTGGCCGAGCACAACATCCGCACCACGTTCGCCGCGAACCTGCTGGCCTCTGGCGGCATCGAGGCGGTCAACCCCGGAACGGTCGACGCCGGCGGTGTCGCCACGGCCGTCGCCGATGCCGGCTCCCCGAGCGTCGCGGTCATCTGCGGCACCGACAGCCGCTACGGCACCGAGGCCGCCGCGATCGTCGAGGCGGCCCGCACCGCCGGTGTCGCGCACGTCTGCTTGGCCGGGCCGCAAAAGGCGGTGGCGGATAACGATCCCGAACACCAGCCCGACGAATTTTTGACCATGAAGATCGATGCGGTCGAAGCTCTTTCGAGCATGCTGAGCCGGTTGGGGGCATAGCGACGATGACAACCACCGCGCCCGCTGTGGGCAGCTTCTCGGATATCCCGCTACACAGTGAACGCACCGTGCCGCCGCCGACCGAAGCCGCAGTGGAAAAGCACGTTGCCGCGGCGGCGGCCGCGGCCTGCTACACCCCCGATGAGTTGGTGTGGCACACGCCGGAAGACATCGCCGTCAAGCCGGTGTACATCGCCGCCGACCGCTCCGCCGTCGAGGCCGAGGGCTACCCGCTGAACACATTTCCCGGTGAGCCACCGTTCCTGCGTGGCCCGTATCCGACGATGTATGTCAACCAGCCGTGGACCATTCGTCAGTACGCCGGGTTTTCCACCGCGGCGGAGTCCAACGCGTTTTACCGCCGCAACCTCGCCGCCGGGCAGAAGGGTTTGTCGGTGGCCTTCGACCTGGCCACTCACCGCGGTTACGACTCCGACCATCCTCGCGTTCAGGGCGACGTCGGAATGGCTGGCGTGGCAATCGATTCCATTCTCGACATGCGTCAGCTGTTCGACGGCATCGATTTGTCGACGGTGTCGGTGTCGATGACCATGAACGGCGCCGTGCTACCGATCTTGGCGCTCTACGTGGTGGCCGCCGAGGAGCAGGGGGTGCCACCGGAGAAGCTGGCCGGCACCATCCAGAACGACATTCTCAAAGAGTTCATGGTGCGCAACACCTACATCTACCCGCCGAAGCCGTCGATGCGCATCATCTCCGACATCTTTGCCTACACCAGCGCCAAGATGCCGAAATTCAACTCGATCTCGATATCCGGCTATCACATCCAAGAAGCCGGTGCCACAGCTGATCTGGAGCTGGCGTACACCCTCGCTGACGGCGTCGATTACATCAAGGCCGGTTTGGACGCCGAGCTGGACATCGACAAATTCGCGCCGCGGCTGTCCTTCTTCTGGGGCATCGGGATGAACTTCTTCATGGAAGTGGCCAAACTGCGCGCAGGCCGGCTGCTGTGGAGCGAGCTGGTCGCGCAGTTCAACCCGAAGAACGCCAAATCGCTGTCGCTGCGCACCCATTCGCAGACCTCAGGCTGGTCGCTGACAGCGCAGGACGCGTTCAACAACGTCGCGCGCACCTGCATAGAGGCGATGGCCGCAACCCAGGGTCACACCCAGTCGCTGCACACCAACGCACTCGACGAGGCGCTGGCGCTGCCCACCGACTTTTCGGCCCGCATCGCGCGCAACACCCAGCTGGTGCTGCAGCAAGAATCGGGCACTACCAGGCCGATCGATCCCTGGGCCGGCTCCTATTACGTGGAGTGGCTGACATACCAACTCGCGCAGCGGGCTCGTGCGCACATCGCCGAGGTCGCCGAGCACGGCGGCATGGCGCAGGCCATCAACGACGGCATCCCCAAGCTGCGCATCGAGGAAGCCGCGGCGCGCACCCAGGCCCGAATCGATTCCGGGGCGCAACCCGTGATCGGGATCAACAAGTACCAGGTCGAAGAGGACCAAGAGGTCGAGGTACTCAAGGTCGAGAACAGCCGGGTGCGTGCCGAGCAGCTTGCCAAACTGGAAGAGCTGCGCGCGAACCGGGACCAGGCGGGCGTCGAGGCGGCGCTGGCCGAGTTGTCGCGTGCGGCCGCGGCCCAGGGCCGTGCGGGCGAGGACGGGCTGGGCAACAATCTGTTGGCACTGGCCGTCAACGCAGCCCGGGCCAAGGCCACCGTCGGCGAGATCTCCGACGCACTGGAGAAGGTGTACGGGCGGCACCAAGCCGAGATCCGTACCATCGCCGGGGTTTACCGCGACGAAGCACGAGGGGGCGGAAACATGGCATCCTTCTCCAGTGCCACCGAGCTCGTCGAGAAATTCGCCGAGGCCGACGGCCGCCGGCCCAGAATCCTGGTGGCCAAGATGGGCCAGGACGGCCACGACCGCGGCCAGAAGGTGATCGCAACGGCGTTCGCCGACATCGGCTTTGACGTCGACGTCGGGGCGCTGTTCTCCACACCCGACGAGGTGGCCCGTCAGGCCGCCGACAACGACGTGCACGTGGTCGGGGTGTCCTCGCTGGCGGCGGGCCACCTGACCCTGGTCCCTGCGCTGCGCGACGCGCTGGCCGAGGTGGGCCGGCCCGACATCATGATCGTGGTCGGCGGGGTTATCCCGCCGGGTGACTTCGACGAGCTGTACGCTGCCGGGGCCACCGCGATCTTCCCACCCGGCACGGTGATCGCCGATGCCGCAATCGATCTGCTGAAAAAGCTGGCCGAGCGCCTCGGGTACACCCTCTAGCCACATGGCAACAGGCAACGGCGACAGCATCGACGAACTCGCCGCAGCTGTCCGCGGCGGCGACCGTGCGGCACTGCCGCGGGCCATCACGCTGGTCGAGTCGACCCGCGCCGACCATCACGAGCAGGCACAGGAGTTGCTGCTCGCACTGATGCCGGCGGCGGGAAACGCGCATCACGTCGGCATCACCGGGGTCCCGGGGGTGGGCAAGTCGACCGCGATCGAAGCGCTGGGCATGTACCTGATCCAGCGGGGACATCGGGTCGCGGTGCTGGCCGTTGACCCGTCGTCGACCCGCACCGGCGGATCGATCCTGGGCGATAAGACCCGAATGCCGCGGCTGGCAGTGCATCCCGACGCCTACATCCGGCCGTCGCCGACATCGGGCACCCTCGGCGGGGTAGCGAAGGCCACCCGGGAAACCATCGTTTTGATGGAGGCCGCCGGGTTCGACGTGATCCTGGTGGAGACTGTCGGCGTCGGCCAATCCGAGGTGGCGGTGTCCAACATGGTCGACACCTTCATCTTCCTGACCTTGGCGCGCACCGGTGATCAGCTGCAGGGCATCAAAAAGGGCGTGCTGGAACTGGCCGACATCGTCGTGGTGAACAAAGCCGACGGCGATCATCTCGGCGAGGCGCGTTCGGCCGCGCGCGACCTTTCCGGGGTGATCCGGTTGATTTATCCGCGCAAAACGCTCTGGCGCCCACCGGTTCTCACGATGAGCGCGCTGGAAGGCAGTGGAGTGGAAGAACTGTGGGAAACCGTCGAGCGCCATCGCGAGGTACTCAGCGAGGCGGGGGAGTTCGAGGCACGGCGACGAACCCAGCAGGTCGATTGGACCTGGCAGATGGTCCGCGACACCGTTCTGGACCGGGTGCTGTCCAATCCCGCGGTGCGCAAAGGCAGAGCCGAGGTGGAGCGCCGGGTGCTCGCTGGCGAATTAACGCCGGCTCTGGCCGCACAGCAAATACTTAAGCTCGCCTCAATAACGGAAGGGTAAATTCCCAGTCGTTTGCGAATGCCAAACGGTAAGTTCGACGGTATGACCCTCGAAGTGGTGGGCAATCGCCGGTCAGTGCTGCCGCGCGGTGTTCACGGCGCAGCCGATCCGCACTTTGCCTGCGCGGTGCGCAGCTTCGCCGCTATGTTCCCGGGGCGCCGATTCGGTGGTGGGGCGCTTGCGGTGTACCTCGACGGGGAACCCGTCGTCGACGTGTGGACCGGCTGGTCGGACCGCCGCGGACAGGAGCGGTGGTCGGCGGACACCGGCGCGATGGTGTTCTCGGCCACCAAAGGCTTGGCCTCGACCGTGATTCACCGGCTGGCTGACCGTGGACTCATCGACTACGACGCGCCCGTCGCCGAGTACTGGCGGGAGTTCGGCGCCAACGGCAAAGCGGACATCACTGTCCGCCAGGTGATGCGGCACCGAGCCGGTTTGTCTGCGCTGCGCGGTGCCAGCAAGGAAGACTTGCTGAATCACGAAGTGATGGAAGATCGTCTGGCGGCGTCGCCCGCCGGTTACGCGTTCGGCAAACCGGCCTATCACGCCTTGACCTATGGCTGGCTGATGTCGGGCCTGGCCCGCGCGGTCACCGGCAAGGGCATGCGCGCGCTGTTCCGTCAGGAACTCGCGGAGCCGCTGGACACCGACGGCATACATCTGGGCCGCCCGCCGGTCGATTCACCGACCCGGCCCGCGCAGATCATCATGCCGCAGCTCACCATCCAAAATCCGGTGTTCAACGCGGTGGCACCAGCGATCGCTGCGTTGCCAATCTCGGGCGGTTTCGGCTCCATGTATTTCCCCGGAATGAAAGCCTTTGTGCAAGGCGATATCCCGATGATGGATGCTGAAATCCCTGCAGCCAACGGCGTGACGACTGCGCGCGGCCTGGGACGGATGTACGGTGCGATTGCCAACGGCGGCCAGATCGAAGGCACTCAGTTCCTTTCTCGCGAGCTGGTGGCAGGTCTGACCGGACGGAAGAGTTTGCGGCTGGACCGAAATCTCGTGGTGCCGTTGGGCTTCCATCTGGGCTATCACACACTGCCGTTCAGTGTGATGCCGGGATTCGGTCATGTCGGGCTCGGTGGTTCGCTCGGGTGGGCCGATCCGGCGAGTGGGCTGGCCGTCGGTTTCGTGCACAACCGGCTGCTGTCTCCGTTCGTTGTGACGGACCACGCCGGTTTCGTCGTGACGAACAGCTTGATCCGACGAGCCGCCGATGCGGCACGCAAACACGGTCTCGAGCGGGTAGCGGACCTCGGCTCACCGTTCCCCGAGCCGGGAGCCGTTGCGGGCTAACGGTTACGCGCTCTTACCTAACGGCCATGACCCCGTCGACACAGGACCCCCGCGTTCCTCGGTTGCCCCTCAAAGAGGCCAA
>DATJOR010000352.1:0-5027 GCA_035506875.1 Mycobacterium sp. | reverse complement strand
CGGCATCCCCATCTTCTCCAGGTCGAGCACCGCGTCGATGGCTTCCTTGCACATGATCTCCACCGCGTCCTGGTCGGCGAGATAGTCGCCGCCCTTGACGGTGTCGAAGGTGTGCCATTCCCAGTTGTCGTCTTCGACGTTGGCCAGCGCCGCGCACATGCCGCCCTGGGCGGCGCCGGTGTGGCTGCGGGTCGGATACAGCTTGGTCAGCACGGCGCTGCGGACGCGCGGACCCGCTTCAACGGCCGCCCGCATTCCGGCTCCGCCGGCGCCGACGATGACGACGTCGTATCGGTGTTGCTGGATCAAGGCTCAGCCTCCGATGTTCGGGTCAAACGTCAGCAGCACATACGTTCCCAGCACCAGGGTGAACACCATCGACACCGCGAGGAGGGCATTCAGCCAGAACCGGGTGGAATCCTTGCGGCTGTAGACGTCGATGATGGTGCGCAGGCCGTTGCCGCCGTGCAGCTGTGCCAGCCAGAGCAGCAGCAGGTCCCAGGTCTGCCAGAACGGCGAGTGCCAGCGCTGCGCGACGTAGTTGAAGTCGATTCGGTAGACACCGTCGTCCCACATCAGCATCACGAACAGGTGGCCGAGCGCCAGGAACACCAGCACGATGCCGGAGAACCGCATGAACAGCCAGGCGAACTTCTCGAAGTTGGGCATGCCGGCGCGCCGGCGCGGTGCCCGCGGGTTGTCGAGGCTGGCCGGACGGTCGTGGCTGCGCTGGCGTATCGGCGCGACGTCGCTGTCCCTGATTTGACGCCCGAGTTGAAGGTCGGGGGAGCTCATCGGAAATGCCCGATCATGTGGATGCCCACCACCACTGTCGCCGGCACCATCACCAGTAGCCAGCCGATGCCGACGGCCCACAGCATCTGCCGCTGATAGCGGGGGCCCTTCGCCCAGAAGTCGATCAAGATGACGCGGATGCCGTTGAGCGCGTGATAGAGCACCGCCACCACCAGTCCCAGTTCCATCAAGCCCACGATCGGTGTCTTGTAGGTCCCGATGACTTCGTCGTAGGTCTGCGGGCTTATCCGAACCAGTGCGGTGTCCAGCACATGCACGAACAGAAAGAAGAAGATCGTCGCTCCGGTAATGCGGTGCAGCACCCAGGACCACATGGCCGGATCGCCACGGTAGAGGGTTCGCGGTTGGCGCCGTGCGCGTGACGATCCGTCGCCCGATGTCGGTGTGGCCGGATTCGCGGACGTCGTCGTCATCAGCGCCTCTGTATCTGTGACGACCCGCTGCGCCCGGCTTCGCCGCGCTTGCGATCGTCACGCCCGTATGTGAGACCGTCGGGAGCGACTCTAAACCCATTTGTCCTGCTGAATGGTCCGGTTCGTGTCCACCAACGCTTTTCGGCGTGAAGAATCTAGTGTGACGTTGTGAATTAGCCGACAGTGAATGAGGTGGCCCGATGCGTCCCCGACCCGCGTGGTATTGCGACGATGACCGACACAGTTGATTGGGAACTGCTGCGGGACAAGGCCGTTCAAGCAGCCCATGGTGCGTACGCGCCGTACTCACGGTTCCCGGTCGGCGCCGCGGCGTTGGCCGACGACGGGCGGATCGTCACTGGCTGCAATGTGGAGAATGTCTCATATGGCCTGGGTCTCTGTGCCGAATGCGGCGTTGTCTGCGCGCTGCATTCGACCGGCGGCGGCAGGCTGCTCGCACTGGCATGCGTCGACGGGAGTGGCTCGCCGCTGATGCCATGCGGCCGGTGTCGCCAGGTGCTGCTGGAACACGGCGGACCGGATCTGCTGATTGACCACAGCGATGCGCCCCGTCGGCTCGGCGACTTGCTGCCCGAGCCTTTTGGTCCGGACGACCTCCCGTGACTTTCGACGCGCCCACGATTATTGCGACCAAACGTGACGGCGGTCGGCTGTCCGATGCCGCGATCGACTGGGTGGTCGACGCTTACACCAACGGGCAGATCGCCGACGAACAAATGTCAGCGTTGTTGATGGCGATCTTCCTGCGCGGCATGGACTACGGCGAGACTGCACGATGGACCGCTGCGATGGTGGCCTCCGGTGAGCGGATGGACTTCACCGATCTGCGGCGCGACGGCAATCCGCTGCGCACCGTGGACAAACACTCCACCGGGGGAGTCGGTGACAAGATCACGCTGCCGCTGGTGGCGGTGATCGCCGCATGCGGTGGCGCGGTGCCGCAGGCGTCCGGCCGCGGACTGGGCCATACCGGCGGTACCCTGGACAAGTTGGAATCGATCGCCGGCTTCACCGCAGATATATCCAATAAGCAAGTTCGCCAACAACTTTGCGATATCGGCGCGGCTATCTTCGCAGCCGGCCAGCTGGCGCCCGCCGACGCGAAGCTCTACGCGCTGCGCGATATCACCGCCACCGTTGAGTCGCTGCCGCTGATCGCCAGCTCAGTGATGAGCAAGAAGATCGCCGAAGGAGCCAGCGCGTTGGTGCTCGACGTCAAGGTCGGTTCCGGCGCGTTGCTGAGTTCGGAATCGCAGGTTCGCGAGCTGGCCGAAACCATGGTGGCGCTGGGCGCAGAGCACGGGCTGCCGGTGTGCGCGCTGCTCACCGACATGAACAGTCCGCTGGGCGCGGCGGCCGGGAACGCGCTTGAAGTCGCCGAAGCGCTGGAGGTGCTGGCCGGCGGGGGACCGCCCGATGTGGTGGAGCTGACGCTGCGGCTGGCCGGCGAGATGCTGCAGTTCGCCGGCCTCGACGGGCGGGATCCGGCACAGACGCTGCGAGACGGCTCAGCGATGGACCGGTTCCGCGCGCTGGTGAGCGCTCAGGGCGGTGACTTGTCCGTACCGTTGCCAGTTGGTAAGTACTCCGAAACCGTCACCGCTCCCCGGAGCGGCAGAATGGGCGATATCGACGCGATGGCAGTAGGGCTGGCGGTGTGGCGGCTCGGCGCGGGCAGGTCCCGTCCGGGCGAGTTGGTCCAGCCCGGCGCCGGGATCCGGATCCACCGGCGGCCCGGCGAGCCGGTAGCCGGCGGCGACCCGCTGTTCACGCTGTATACCGACACCCCGGAGCGCTTCGAGTCGGCGATGGCCGAGTTGCATGCAGGTTGGAGCATCGTCGGCACGTCGCCCGTCCCACGACCGCTGATCATCGATCGGATCACCTGATGACTGCGATGTCTGCGCCACTGCGCCTAGATGCGATCAAGCAAGCGCCGAAGGCGCTGCTGCACGATCACCTCGACGGCGGGCTGCGGCCGGCGACGGTGATCGACATCGCCGGCCAGACCGGCTATGACGACCTACCTGCCACCGAGGTTGACGAACTGACGCGGTGGTTTCACACCCAGTCGCACAGCGGATCGCTGGAACGCTACCTCGAGCCGTTCTCGCACACCGTCGCGGTGATGCAGACGCCCGAGTCGCTGCACCGAGTCGCCTACGAATGCGTGGAAGACCTGTCCGCTGACTCGGTGGTCTACGCCGAGATCCGGTTCGCCCCGGAACTACACATCAACCGTGGGCTGTCATTCGACGAAATCGTCGATGCCGTCTTGGCCGGTTTCGCTGACGGTGAAAAGGCGGCCGCATCAGCCGGGCGACCGATCGTCGTGCGCTGTCTGGTCACTGCGATGCGGCACGCCGCGCTGTCCCGCGAAATCGCCGAGTTGGCCATTCGATTCCGCGACAAGGGCGTGGTCGGATTCGACATCGCCGGCGCGGAGGCCGGCTACCCGCCGACCCGTCACCTGGACGCTTTCGAGTACATGCGAAACAACAACGCCCGCTTCACGATTCATGCAGGCGAGGCCTTCGGGCTGCCGTCCATCCACGAGGCGATCGCGTTCTGTGGCGCGGACCGGCTGGGACACGGGGTACGGATCGTCGACGACATCGACGTCGCCGAGGACGGCACCGTGCGACTGGGTCGATTGGCATCGATACTGCGGGACAAGCGGATTCCGTTGGAGCTATGCCCCAGCTCCAACGTCCAGACCGGTGCGGTCAACAGCATCGCCGAGCATCCCTTTGATCTACTGGCCCGAGCGCGGTTTCGGGTCACCGTCAACACCGACAACCGGTTGATGAGCGACACCACGATGAGCCACGAAATGCTGGCTCTGGTCGATGCGTTCGGCTACGGCTGGACCGACCTCGCGCGGTTCACCATCAATGCGATGAAGTCGGCGTTCATTCCGTTCGACGAGCGGTTGGCGATCATCGACGAAGTGATCAAACCGCGGTTCGCCGTGCTGGTCGGCTAGCCCCGCTACATCACCACGTGGCCCGCGTCCACCGGCACCGTTATGCCGGTGACGTAGCGTGCCCGCGGGCCGACGAGCCACAACACGGCTTCGGTGACGTCTTGCGACTCGACCAGCGGCACGTCGGGGAGCAACATCTGCGAGACGGCCGGATTCGGTCGCTCGGTCATCCCGGTTATCACGAAGTCGTTGAGGATCATCGGCGTCGCAACCCCGCTGGGGTGTACCGAGTTGACTCGAATCTTGTGCGGTGCATAGGCATTCGCCGCTGAGCGCATCAGGCCCACCACACCGTGCTTGGACGCGGCGTAGGCGAACATCGCGGTACTGCCGTCACCCCCGCGGCCGGTCAAACCCTGCGACGAACTGACCAGAACGATCGACCCGCCGCGACCGTTGCGGATGATGGACGGCACCGTCGCGAGCATCGTGTGCCAGACGCCCTTGAGGTTGGTGTCGACGATCGTGGTGAACACCGACTCGTTGCGCGTCGCCGGGTCGCCGATCGCCACCACGCCGGCGTTGGCGATGACGATGTCAATGTCGCCGACAGCTTCGATCCCGGCTTGCACGCCGGCTTCCAGCGCAGCGAGGTCGCGGACGTCGGCGACGACGGGTACCGCCGTGCGGCCCGCGGCTTGCACCAGCCGCACCGTTTCGTCGAGGTCAGACTTGGTGCCCAGCGGGTAGGGGATTGCGTCGATGTCGGCGCAGATGTCCACCGCGATGATGTCGGCGCCCTGCTCGGCCAGCGCGACGGCATGGCTGCGGCCCTGCCCGCGGGCGGCGCC
>DATJOR010000351.1:0-7539 GCA_035506875.1 Mycobacterium sp. | reverse complement strand
GTAGTCCGGCTCGTCGACGCCCATCATCTGCTGCATCGCCAGCGACGAGAGGCCCACCTTGTGCCCCACCACCCGGGCGCCCTCGGCGACCCGCTGACGGATGTTGATCAGCTGGATCTCGTAGGCGTCGACGACGTCGATTTCGGGGTGCGCGGCCGTCAACGGTGCGATCGCCTGACGGCTGCGCTCGGCCTGCGCGAGATCGGCGGCCAGCTCGTCGCGGGTGGCTAGCGGGATCATCTAACCGAAGTCCCCTCGTTCGTTTGACCGGGCCAGTAGCGCCCGGCCCCGGCAATTCTATAACGTGTTCTACATGACAGCTCAGGAGTTCGACGTCGTCGTGGTCGGCAGCGGCGGCGCCGGCATGGTTGCTGCCCTTGCGGCCGCCCACCGGGGTCTTTCGACAATAGTCATCGAGAAGGCCGCCCACTACGGCGGATCAACTGCACGTTCGGGCGGCGGCGTGTGGATTCCCAACAACGAGGTTCTGCAGCGCGACGGCGTCAAGGACACCGCGGAAGCGGCCCGCACCTACCTGCACGGCATCATCGGCGACATCGTCGAACCTGAACGCATCGACACCTACTTACAACGCGGGCCCGAAATGTTGTCGTTCGTGCTCAAGGAGACGCCGCTGAAGATGTGCTGGGTGCCCGCGTACGCCGACTACTACCCCGAGGCCCCCGGCGGCCGCCCGGCCGGTCGTTCCATCGAACCGAAGCCGTTCAACGCCAAGAAGCTCGGCCCGGATATGCCCGGGCTGGAGCCTCCGTACGGCAAGGTCCCGCTTAATGTCGTTGTGATGCAACAGGATTACGTGCGACTGAACCAGCTCAAACGGCACCCGCGAGGCGTGCTGCGCAGCCTCAAGGTGGGCGCCCGCACCATGTGGGCGAAGGCGACCGGCAAAAACCTTGTCGGCATGGGGCGCGCGCTCATTGCGCCGCTTCGGATCGGGCTGCGCAAGGCCGGGGTCCCGGTCGAGCTGAACACCGCTCTGACCGACCTCTACGTCGAGGACGGCGCGGTCCGCGGCGTCTACGTGCGTCGCACTGACGAACCCGAGTCCGTTGAGCCGCAGCTGATTCGGGCTCGCAAGGGAGTGATCCTGGGCTGCGGGGGATTCGAGCACAACGAGCAGATGCGCGTGAAATACCAGCGTGCTCCGATCACCACCGAATGGACCGTCGGCGCGAAGGCCAACACTGGTGACGGCATCGTGGCCGCCGAAAAACTCGGCGCGGCATTGGACATCATGGAAGACGCGTGGTGGGGCCCGACGGTCCCGCTGGTGGGCGCGCCGTGGTTCGCATTGTCGGAGCGCAACTCGCCCGGCTCGATCATCGTCAACATGTCCGGCAAGAGATTCATGAACGAATCGATGCCCTATGTCGAGGCGTGCCACCACATGTACGGCGGCGACTACGGGCAGGGCCCCGGTCCGGGGGAGAATATTCCGGCGTGGCTGGTGTTCGATCAGCGATACCGTAACCGCTACATCTTCGCCGGATTGCAGCCAGGACAACGTATTCCACGCAAATGGCTGGATTCCGGCGTGATTGTCCAGGCCGACACGCTCGAGGAGCTGGCCACCAAGGCCGGCCTGCCGGTCGACGCGTTCACCGCGACGGTTGAGCGGTTCAACGGCTTTGCCCGCTCGGGCGTCGACGCCGACTACCACCGCGGCGAGAGCGCCTACGACAGGTACTACGGCGATCCGACCAACAAGCCGAACCCCAACCTGGGCGAGATCAGCCACCCGCCGTATTTCGCCGCGAAGATGGTGCCCGGCGACCTGGGCACCAAGGGCGGTATCCGCACCGACAAACACGGCCGGGCCCTGCGCGACGACGGCAGCATCATTGAAGGCCTCTACGCGGCGGGCAATGTCAGCGCTCCGGTGATGGGACATACTTATCCCGGCCCGGGCGGCACAATCGGCCCCGCGATGACCTTCGGCTACCTGGCGGCTCTGCATCTTGCAGGAGAGAACTGACATGCCCATCGACCCCGACGTCGCGCTCGCCGCCGAACTCGATCCGATCGAATTCTCGTGGAGCAGTAGCGATGTGCAGCTCTACCACTTGGGTCTCGGCGCGGGTGCCGACCCGATGGATCCACGCGAGCTGCGCTACCTGGTCGACGACACCCCGCAGGTGCTGCCGACGTTCGGCAATGTGGCGGCCACCTTCCATGCCACCAAGCCGCCGACCGTGCGGTTCCCCGGCATCGACATCGAGCTGGGCAAGGTCCTGCACGCCAGCGAGCAGGTGACCGCGCCGGCGCCGCTGCCGCCGTCGGGGTCCGCGAAGGCCGTCACGCGTTTCACCGACATCTGGGACAAGGGCAAGGCCGCGGTGATCTGGTCGGAGACCACCGTTACCGCGCCGGACGGAACGCTGCTGTGGACGCAGCGGCGATCGATCTTCGCTCGCGGCGAAGGCGGATTCGGCGGCGAGCGAGGGCCGTCGACGTCGGCGGCGGCACCGGACCGGGCTCCGGATCTCGAGCTCGAGATTCCCGTGCTGCCGCAGCAGGCGCTGCTATACCGGCTGTGCGGCGACCGCAATCCGCTGCACTCCGATCCCGAATTCGCCGCTGCCGCAGGGTTTCCGCGGCCCATCTTGCACGGCTTGTGCACTTACGGCATGACCTGCAAGGCGCTCGTCGATGCATTGCTCGACGCCGACGTCGCCGCTGTCGCATCTTATGGCGCCCGCTTCACCGGTGTGGCATACCCGGGCGAGACGCTGCAAGCCGCGGTCTGGAAGGAAGACGGCCGGCTGCTGGCCAACGTCATCGCGCCCGCCCGCGAGAACGCTGTGGTGCTCACCGGTGTGGAGCTGGTGCCGGCCTAGCGGCTGTTCGCCTCGCGCCGAGCGTGAAGCTAGCTTCACGTTGAGCATCGAGCGTGAAGCTAGCTTCACGCTCGGCGGGCCAGTGCGGCGCGAACCCGACGAATGATTTCGTCTGGCCGGTCACCCGCCAGGACTCGGATCACAATCCAGCCGCGACGCTCGAGCATCTCCAGCCGTCGTACATCCCAGGCATACTGCCGTCGATCGATCCTATGTTGCTCACCGTCATATTCAACGGCGACTTTGACGTCCTCCCAACCCATGTCGAGGTACGCAACGGCCTTACCGAACTCGTCAACAACCGCGATTTGGGTCTGTGGCCGCGGTAAGCCCGCCTGCATCAGGATAACTCGCAGCCATGATTCCTTCGGAGATTGCGCTCCGGCATCGAACAGGCTGACTGCTCGACGTGCACGAGCAATGCCGCGGCGTCCCGTGTACCTTTGAGCGAGCAGTTCGACGTCAGCAGCTTTGATGTCCGTCACGCGGGCCAATGCATCGATAGCGGCAACAGCGGTCACGGTTGGATACCAGCAGCCGAGGTCGAGTGCCGTCCTGGCAGGCGAGGTGACAGGAATACCGGTGACACAATCAATCTCGTCCTGTTCGAGGCGGTCTCCACGCGTATGAATGCCCGGCAGACGATGTCTATTGTCGTGGATCAGTTCGACCGCAGTCGTGCTGTCGACCCATTTGCTACCGTGTAACGCCGCCGCAGATAATCCCGCGACTACGCCTTCACGCTTGGCCCAAAGCCATCCCGCTTTTGCGCGCAACGCGGGCGTTACCTCAGCGTCTAGTTCCATGTAGACGTCGCGGAAGATCCGCCTATAGCGTGTGTGCAGCTGACTCTTGGTCAGCGCCCCCTGAGCGATTGCCTCGCTACCGATGAATGGGTCGCCCATAAACCGCAGAGTCGCACGAGCAACACCGCGCGTCACTTCAGTCGCCGAGCGTGAAGCTAGCTTTACGTTGGGCGTCGAGCGTGAAGCTGGCTTCACGCTCGACGACGAGCTAGCCCAGAATCAACCCGGACGTCGGAACACCGGTGCCGGCGGTGACCAGCACATGCTCGACGTCGGGCACCGGGTTCACCGAGGTGCCCCGCAGTTGGCGCACTCCCTCGGCGATGCCGTTCATGCCGTGGATGTAGGCCTCGCCGAGTTGCCCGCCATGGGTGTTGATCGGCAGTCGGCCGCCCACCTCGACAGCACCGTCGGCGATGAAGTCCTTGGCCTCACCCTTGTCGCAGAATCCCAACTCCTCCAACTGAATCAGGGTGAACGGGGTGAAGTGGTCGTACAGCACCGCGGTCTGGATGTCGGTCGGCGACAACCCGGACTGCTGCCACAGCTGCTGACCAACGAGTCCCATCTCGGGCAGGCCGAGTTCGTCTCGGTAGTAGCTGACCATCGTGTACTGGTCGGGGCTCGAGCCTTGCGCCGCGGCCTCGATGATCGCCGGCCGGTGTTTGAGATCCTTGGCCCGCTCCGCCGAGGTCACCACGATCGCCACCGCCCCGTCGGTTTCCTGGCAGCAATCCAGCAGACGCAGCGGCTCGGCGATCCACCGCGAATTCTGATGGTCCTCAATGGTTATCGGCTTCTCGTAGAAGTAGGCCTTCGGGTTCTTTGCGGCATGCTTGCGGTCGGCCACCGAGATGGCGCCGAAGTCGCGACTGGTCGCGCCGGACCAATGCATGTACCGCTGGGCGATCATCGCCACCTGCGCCGCAGGCGTCGAAAGCCCGTGTGGATACGAGAAGGAGTTGTCCGCCGACGTCGAATCCGCCTGGGCGCTCGCGTCTCCCACCAGTCGAGTCTGTACCTGGCCGAACCGCATGCCGGACCGCTCGTTAAAGGCCCGGTATGCGACGACGACGTCGGCCACCCCGGTCGCCACCGCCATTGCCGCGTGCTGCACGGTCCCGCACGCGGCACCGCCGCCGTAGTGGGTCTGGGCGAAGAACTTCAGCTCACCGATACCGGCGGCGCGCGCGACCGCGATCTCCTTGTTGGTATCCATCGTGAACGTGGTCAGCCCGTCGACGTCAGCGGGCGTCAGGCCGGCATCGTCGAGGGCGTCGCGCACCGCCTCAGCGGCCAGCCGCAGCTCGCTGCGACCAGAGTCCTTGGAGAAGTCGGTGGCACCGATACCGACAATGGCAGCCTTACCGCTCAGCATCAAGCATCCCCGATCGTGAGCGTGCTAGTTGCGATGACGTGATCGCCAAGACTGTTGCTGCCCACCACCTTTACCGTGATCAGGCCATCCTGCACCGCGGTCACCTCACCGGAGAAGGTCACCGTGTCGTAGGCGTACCACGGCACACCGAGCCGCAACCCGATCGACTTGATCAACGCCGACGGTCCGGCCCAGTCGGTGATGTACCGCTGCACCAGCCCGGTGTCGGTGAGGATGTTGACGAAGATGTCCTTGGAGCCTTTGGCCTGTGCCAGATCGCGGTCGTGGTGGACGTCCTGAAAGTCCCTGGTGGCCAAGGCCGTCGAGATGATGAAGGTGGGGTCGCCGTACAGCTTCAGCTCGGGCAACTTGGTGCCGACTTCGATGACCGGTGCGCTCATGCAGGCTCCCAGGCGTAGAGACTCCACTCTGGCCCGGAGTCGCCGGCCGGGAAGTCGATATACGTTGCGCGGACGGGCATTCCGATCTTCACCTCGGCATGGTCGACATTGCGCAGCTCGCCCAGCATGCGAACGCCCTCGTCGAGCTCCACCAGCGCGATCACGAACGGCAGCGTGCGACCCGGCACCTTCGGCGCGTGGTGCACCACGAAGCTGAACACCGTGCCCGTGCCGCCGGCTACCGCGTAGTCGATGGGCTCCGCTTTGTCCTGCCAAATAGCCGGCACCGGCGGGTGCTGCAGGCTACCGTCCTGCAGCCGCTGGATCCGCAACTCGTGCGCCTTGACGCCCTCCCAGAAAAACGCGGTGTCCCGCGACACCGCCGGCCGCATCATGGCATCGGCGTCCAGGTCCGCAGGAACAGCCGCCTGGCCGCTCTGCGACTCGCGTGGCTTGAATTTGAGGATGCGCCACTCCATCTCGGCGACATCCTCATCGCCGACGCGCCAGGTGATGTGCTGGTTGATGAACCAGCCCTCACCGAGTGCTGTCTGCTTGGGGCCGACGACGTCGCGCATCTCGGAGGCGATGCTGACCTCCTCGCCGGGCCGCAGATACCGGTGGTAGGTCTGTTCGCAGTTCGTCGCGACCACGCCGACGTAGCCGGCGTCGTCGAACAGCTTCATCATCGGGCCCATGGGATCGTCGGTCGGGCGTTCCCCACCCAGGCCGAACATCGTCCACACCTGGATCATCGCCGGTGGCGCGACAATTCCCGGGTGTCCCGCCGCGCGGGCCGCGGCTTCATCGCGATAGATCGGGTTGGTGTCCCCGAGGGCTTCCACCCAGTTGTTGATCGTCGGCTGGTTGACCGGATCCCGCCCGACGCGCGGCTTGGCGACAACGGTGGCGGTGATCTCTGCGACGGCTTCGTGAATGTCTGTCATCGAGGCACCCTCGGCACCTTGAGGCCCGAGGCCGCGATCATCTCGCGCATCACTTCGTTGACGCCGCCGCCGAAGGTGATCACGAGGTTGCGCTTGGTCTGCGAGTCCAGCCATTCCAGCAGCTCGGCGGTGTCCGACTCGGCGGGGTTCCCGTATTTGCCCACGATCTCTTCGGCCAGCCGGCCGATGTACTGAATACGCTCCGTGCCAAAGACTTTGGTCGATGCGGCGTCGGCGACGTTGATGTCTTCGCCGGCGGCGGCCACCTGCCAGTTGAGCAGTTCGTTGATGCGCCACATGGCGTAGATCTCACCGAGGGCACGTTTGACGTCCTGGTGATCGATCGGCGTGACCCCGTCACCGCCGGGCTTGGATGCCCACGTATGCAGCCGGTCGTAAATGCCGGCGGTGCGACCCGCCGGGCCCAGCATCACCCGCTCGTTGTTGAGCTGCGTGGTGATCAGTCGCCATCCGCCGTTCTCCTCGCCGACCAACATGTCGGCCGGCACCCGCACGTCGTTGTAGTACGTGGCGTTGGTGTGGTGGGCGCCGTCGGACAAGATGATCGGTGTCCACGAGTACCCGGGATCCTTGGTGTCGACGATCAGGATTGAAATGCCCTTATGCTTCACGGCTTCCGGGTCGGTGCGGCACGCCAGCCAGATGTAGTCGGCGTCATGCGCGCCGGTGGTGAAGATCTTCTGGCCGTTGACGATGTACTCGTCGCCGTGACGCACGGCGGTGGTCCGCAACGAGGCCAGGTCGGTGCCGGCCTCCGGCTCGGTGTAGCCGATCGCGAAGTGCACCTCGCCGGCCAGAATCGCCGGCAGGAACTTCTTCTTCTGCATCTCGCTGCCGAACACCTGCAGGGTGGGGCCCACCGTCTGCAATGTCACAGCGGGCAACGGCACGTCGGCGCGGTGGGCCTCGTTGACAAAGATCTGCTGCTCGATGGGACCGAAACCCAGGCCGCCGAACTCTTTTGGCCAGCCGACGCCGAGCTTGCCGTCCTGGCCCATCCGGCGAATCACCGCGCGGTACGCGGCGTTGTGCCGATCCTGCTCCATCGCCTTCATCTCGTCGGACGAGATCAAATTCGAAAAGTATTGGCGTAGCTCGGCTTGCAGCTGTCGCTGCTCCGGTGTCAGG
>DATJOR010000350.1:0-30976 GCA_035506875.1 Mycobacterium sp. | reverse complement strand
GCCATCGGAACGTCGTGCTCGCGCTCGTAGTCCTCGACGAGCCGGCGGAACAGTTCGATGCCCGGTGCGCCCAGACTGTCGGTGATGGAATCGGCGAACTTCGCCACCCGTTGGGCGTTGACGTCTTCGACGCTGGGCAGCTGGGCCTCGGTCAGCTTTTGCCGCGTTGCTTTTTCGATCGACTTGAGCAAGTGGCGTTCTCGCGGCGAGACGAAAAGCAGCGCGGCCCCCGAACGCCCGGCCCTGCCGGTCCGCCCGATCCGGTGCACATACGACTCGGTGTCGTGCGGGATGTCGTAGTTGAGCACATGCGATATCCGCTCGACGTCCAACCCACGGGCCGCGACATCGGTGGCAACCAGGATGTCCAGTCCTTTTGCACCGCCCTCCTTCAGCGCGGCGATGGTCCGCTCCCGTTGGCTCTGTGGGATATCGCCGTTGATGGCCGCCGCGGAAAACCCTCTGGCACGAAGCCTTTCGGCTACTTCTTCGGTGGCCTGCTTGGTCCGGACGAAGACGATCATTGCCTCGAACGGCTCGACTTCCAGTACGCGGGTCAGCGCGTCCATCTTGCGCGGGCCGGCGACCTGGATATAGCGCTGCGAAATATTTTCGGCGGTAGCGGTTTTCGCCTCGACCTTGACTTCGGTCGGGTCGTGCAGATACTTGGCCGTCAGTTTGCGGATCGCGGGCGGCATCGTCGCGGAGAACAACGCGACCTGTTTGTACTCGGGAGTCTCGGACAGAATCCGTTCGACGTCCTCGGCGAAGCCCATCGTCAGCATCTCGTCGGCCTCGTCGAGCACCAGGTAGTCGACTCGGGAGAGGTCCAACGTTCCGCGTTCCAGGTGGTCGATGACCCGGCCCGGAGTTCCGACCACCACCTGCGCGCCACGTTTCAGACCGGACAGTTGCACCGCGTAGGACGACCCGCCGTAGATCGGCAGCACATTGATCTGGGGCAAGTGCGCGCCATAGCGGCTGAACGCCTCGGCCACCTGCAGCGCCAGCTCGCGCGTCGGCGCCAGCACCAGCGCTTGCGTGGCTTTGCTGCTGGTGTCGATCTTGGACAGGATCGGGATCGCGAAAGCGGCCGTTTTGCCCGTCCCGGTCTGCGCCAGCCCCACCACGTCCGACCCGGCCATCAACGCCGGAATCGTGGCCGCCTGAATCGCCGACGGCGACTCGTAACCGACGTCGGCAACGGCCTGCAAGACCGAGGGGTGGATTTGCAGGTCGGCGAAGGTCGCGGGGGCCGAGCGGGCTGGGTCCGGGGAAGCCATGTCAAGACAAAGTTTAGGGGTCAACCGACGCTCGGCCACGCCTGCCACGTCGAGCAGCCGGGTCAGGGTACGGTGCGACCTTGTGTGGAGACGACACTGCGGTGTCCTGCGGTTAGCTGGGCTTGCCGCAGCCGCACTGATCGCCGCGAGCGCAAGCGGCTGCGGATCAGGCGACTCGACCGTCGCCAAGACGCCGCAAGCGACGACGGCCAGTCCGACCACGGCACCTCGCGCATCGGGCCCGCCGGTCGCGAGCGCAACGCCAACCACCTCCGCGGCGGCCGACCCGTGCGCGGTGAATCTGGGCGCCCCCGCCATCGCCCGGGCGGTGTCGGAGCTCCCCCGCGACCCGCGCAGCCAGCAGCCGTGGAACCCCGAACCGCTGGCCGGCAACTACAACGAATGCGCCCAGCTGTCCGCGGTGATCGTGAAGGCCAACACCAACGCCGAAAGCCCCAACACCAGGGCGGTGATGTTTCATCTCGGCAAGTTGATACCGCCCCAGGGAGCGCCCGACGCCTACGGATTCAATGGGATCGACACCTCGCAGTCCACCGGCGACACGGTGGCGTTGGTGTACTCCGGCGGTATCGGTCTGCCCAGCGTGGTGAAGTTCCGGTGGAACGGCAACGGGGTGGAGCTGATCGCCAACGCAGGCCGCTGACTCCCCGGTTCTGTCAGTATGTCGGCCTACAGTGGCGGCTGTGTTCCTAGCAGGCGACAGCATCATCTACAGCGCGTCGGATCTCGCCGCCGCCGCTCGCTGTGAGTACGCCCTGCTGCGGGATTTCGACGCTAAGCTCGGCCGGGGCCCCAGCATCCACGTCGAGGACGAATTACTAGCGCGCGCCGCCGCTCTCGGTGACGAGCACGAACGACGCCGGCTCGAACATCTGCGTGAGGAACACGGCGGTGACGTCGCCGTCATAGGCCGTCCCTTCCCATTCAGCGTCGAGAACATCACCGCGGCCGCGGCGCAGACCCGGCGGGCCATCGACCGCGGCGCGCAGGTGATCTACCAGGCCACCATGTTCGATGGCCGCTTCGTCGGGTTCGCCGACTTTCTGGTGCGTGATGGAGATCGGTACCAAGTGTCCGACACCAAACTGGCGCGCTCGGCGAAGGTCACCGCCCTGCTGCAGATCGCAGCCTATGCCGACACGTTGAGCCGCTCGGGTATCCCGGTGGCACCGGAGGCCGAGTTGGTGCTCGGCAACGGTAAGGCGGTGCGGTATCGCATCGACGAGCTGATCCCGGTGTACGCCGAGCAGCGCGCGAGATTGCAGCGGCTGCTCGATGAGCACTATGCCGAGGGCACAGCTGTGCGCTGGGACGACGACCGGGTGCACGCATGTTTCCGATGTCCGGTCTGCCAGGAGCAGGTGCGTGCCACCGACGACCTGCTGCTGGTCGCGGGTATGCGGGTAACTCAGCGCGCCAAGCTACTCGACGCGGGCATCACCACGCTCGCCGAACTGGCCGCCCACACCGGACGGGTTGCCGACTTACCGGCCCGCACGGTGGACAAGCTGGTGGCGCAAGCGAAACTTCAAGTGCACCAGCGTGATACCGGCACACCACAGTACGAGGTGGCCGACCCGCAGCCGTTGGCACTGCTGCCCGATCCCGATGACGGGGATTTGTTCTTCGACTTCGAAGGTGACCCGCTCTGGACGGCTGACGGCGCCGACTGGGGCCTGGAATATCTCTTCGGCGTCCTGGAAGGTGGGCGGTCGGGCGCTTTCCATCCGCTGTGGGCGCATGACCGCCGCGACGAGCGCAAGGCATTAATCGACTTCCTCGCGCTGGTGGCCAAGCGGCGCAAGCGCTTCCCGAGCATGCACATCTACCACTACGCCTCGTACGAGAAGATTGCGCTGCTGCGCCTCGCCGGACGCCACGGGGTGGGGGAAGACGATGTCGACGAGCTGCTGCGCAGCGGGACTCTCGTCGACTTGTATCCGATTGTGCGCAAGAGCATTCGGGTCGGCGCTGAGTCTGTCAGCCTCAAGGCTCTGGAGCCGCTGTACATGGGGTCGCAGCTGCGCTCCGGCGATGTCACAACAGCCGCCGACTCGATCACCCAGTACGCGCGCTACTGCCGGCTGCGCAGCGACGGCCAGTCCGACGAGGCCGCGACCGCACTGCAGGAAATCGAGGACTACAACCATTACGACTGCGAATCCACCCGCGTTCTGCGCGACTGGCTGCTGATCCGAGCTTTCGAATCCGGCATCACACCGATGGGCGCTCAAGCTGTTTCCGACGGCGAGACCATCGAGGACCACGACCCGCTGGCGTGCACCCTGCAAAAGTTCACCGGAGATGCGGCGGTAGGTGCCCGCACTCGCGAGCAGACCGCGGTTGCGCTGGTGGCCGCGGCACGCGGCTACCACCGCCGCGAGGACAAGCCATTCTGGTGGGCGCACTTCGACCGGCTCAACTATCCGGCTGACGAATGGGCCGACGACACCGACGTCTTCATGGTCGGCGACGCAACAGTCGCCGCCGATTGGGACAAGCCTCGGCGTGCGCAGAAGCTGCAGCGACGGGTACAGCTGACCGGTGAATTGGCGCGCGGCGCGCTCAACCGCGACGTGTTCGCGCTCTACGAGCCACCGGCCCCGCCCGGCCTGACCGATAATCCCGATCGACGGGCCGCCGGCCGCGCCACTGTCGTCGAGGCCGACGACTGGAACACACCGACCGAGGTGATTGTCCTCGAACGAGTACCCAAAGACGGCAATACCTTTCATCAGCTCCCGTTCGCGCTCACCCCTGGTCCACCCATTCCTACGACGCCACTTCGGGATTCGATCGAATCGACGGCCGCCAACCTCGCCGCCGGGCTGCCACGACTGCCGCGCACCGCGCTGCTCGACGTCCTGTTGCGACGTCCGCCTCGAACCCGCAGCGGCGCGGCCCTGCCCAGGACCGGCGCAGTCATCGAGGCGATCACGGCCGCGCTACTCGACTTGGACTCGTCGTACGTGGCGGTGCACGGACCGCCCGGAACCGGCAAGACATACACTGGCGCGCGGGTCATCGTGCGGCTGGTCGCCGAGCACAACTGGCGCATCGGTGTCGTGGCGCAATCCCATGCCGTGGTGGAGAACATGCTCAACTGTGTGATCGATGCCGGCATCGACCCGCAGCACGTTGCAAAGAAGCGATCCGATGGTGACGATGTCCGCTGGCAGCAGATCAGCGAGCAGGAGTACGCCGGCTTCATCACCGGCACAGCCGGCTGCGTGATCGGCGGTACCGCATGGGACTTCGCCAATCCGACCCGCGTTCCGCCTGGCGGTCTGGACCTGCTGGTGATCGACGAGGCCGGCCAGTTCTGTCTGGCCAACACCATTGCCGTGGCATCGGCTTCGGCGAACCTGCTGCTGTTGGGCGACCCGCAACAGTTGCCTCAGGTCAGCCAGGGCACGCATCCCGAGCCGGTTGACGGATCTGCGCTGGGTTGGCTGGTCGAAAACCACCGCACGCTGCCCGCTGAGCGTGGGTACTTCCTGGACCGCACACACCGCATGCATCCCGCGGTTTGCGCGCCAGTGTCCGTGCTGGCGTACGAAGGCCGATTGCAGTCGAACGTCGAAGTCACCGCCGCACGTCAACTCGACGGATATCCGCCTGGGGTGCATGTCCTTCCGGTCCGCCACGGGGGCAACTCAACCGAGAGTCCCGAGGAAGCCGACGCCGTGGCGGCACAGATCCCGCTGCTGCTCGGCTCGACATGGACCGATGAGCACGGCGCCCGGCCGTTGGCACCCGCGGATGTGCTTGTGCTGGCGCCCTACAATGCGCAGGTGGTCTTGCTGCGGCGGCGACTGGCAGCCGCTGGGCTCGATGAGGTGAAAGTCGGGACCGTCGACAAGTTTCAGGGCGCGCAAGCACCGGTCGTGCTTATTTCGATGACGGCCTCGTCGGTCGCAGACATTCCACGCGGAATTCCGTTCCTGCTCAACCGAAACCGGCTGAATGTGGCGATCAGTCGCGCAGAATATGCGGCAGTGATCGTCCGCGCCGAGGCGTTGACCGACTACCTGCCCACCACACCCTCGGGCTTGGTGGAGCTGGGCGCATTCCTGGCGTTGACGCCCGCCGATACCGCGGTCCGCGTCGCTGCGCCAACCGGCTAGTACAAATGACGCCCCTGGCCGGCCGCGTCGTCCGGATCCGCGCGGCGGTGCCGGTTGCGGGGCCGCGACGGCGGCGGTGGGAACTCTTCGATCGGTCGGAAGCGCTGCTCGTCGTCGACGTGAAACCCGTTGTGGGCGAATCCGATCGGCTCGTCTTCCGACACCGGCTCGTCTTCGTCGAGCAGGCTGCGCCACGATTCGATGGGTCCGGTGTGCCAGGTGTCGGCGGGCGCCGGTCGCGGGTGCTCGGCATGGACGGGCAACGGTTGAGTGCTGCCCTCATCGATACGGGCCCGGGCCGGCCTGACGTCGCGGGACCGCTCGGGCTGGTCGGCGCGCACGGGCGGCAACGTGTATTCGACGTAGTCGTCGTCATCGTCGAAGCCATCGCGGAAGCCTTCGAATGTGTCGTCGTCGCCGACCAGAGAAGCGCTGGCCCTCACCCGAATTCGCCAAGTCCGCTCGTCGGACTCACCATCGTCGCCGGCTTTGTCATGGCCCGCACCCGTGCGCGAGCGCTGGTCATCGCCGGTGAAGCCGACCATGAAGAGCGCCGCCGCGATGCCGAACAGCGCAATGAATCCCGGCAACAGCATCGACTGAGACATCGCGGCCGCGAACGGCTCGTGCAGGAATCCCGGCAGTTGCAAGGCGGTGCCCTTGCCGCCCGGCGGGCCGAACGCCCCTCCGTCAGGCATCGGCGGCATCTCCGAGGTGATCCTCGACGTCATGAAAGAGGCCATGCCGGCGCTGCCCAAGACTGCACCAACCGTACGGGTCGCGTTGTACACACCCGAACCGGCGCCGGCCAGCCGTGGCGGCAAGTTGCGAGTCGCGGTGGCTGCCAACGGCGCCCAGATGAACGCCATTCCGACACCCAACGCAATGAACGGCAGAACCAACTGCCAGATGGGCGCCGACGGCGTCATCGCGATCGACAACCAAGTGAGTCCGATTGCCAAAACCGAAAAGCCGAAACCGACCACTGACCGGGGATGCGAACGGTCGACCATGTTGCCGACGATCGGTGCGAGCAGACCACTGGTGATGGCCATCGGCGCGATCAGCAGAGCCGAACGGGTGGGCGAGAGTCCGCACACCGCCTGCGTGTAGAACATCAGCGGCAGCATCATCGCCGTGGACGCGAACCCGATGACCGTCCCGGCGAGATTGGCGAGGCTGAAGTCGCGGTCGCGGAAGATGTCCAGCGGGATCAGCGGCTCGTCGGTGCTGATCGACTGCCAATAGACGAACCCGGTCATGAACCCGACACCGGCGACGAACACCGCCCATATCCACGGTGCCCAGCCGCCGGCCTGTCCTTGCTGCAGGGCGAAGACGATCAGGAACATCGCCAGGCCAGACAATGCCACGCCAACCAGGTCGAACCGGGGCTTGTGGGTGGGCAAGACCGGCATCAGCCGGGCCGCCAGCCCCAGGCCGAGGATGCCGATCGGGACGTTGACGAAGAAGATCCATGCCCAGCCCAGCGCGTCGACCAGCACGCCACCGGCCAACGGTCCGACCAATGTGGCGACGCCGGCGGTAGCACCCCACACGCTCATCGCCATCCCGCGGCGTTCCGGCGGAAAGATCCGGGTGATCACCGACAGCGTCTGGGGGGTGAGCACGCCGGCCCCGATGCCCTGCACCACCCTGGCGGCGATCAGCATCCCGATGCTCCCCGACAGGCCGCACCACAGTGACGCGGCGGTGAAGATGCCGAGGCCGAGCAGATAGAGGTTCTTCGGACCGAACCGGTCCCCGAGTCGGCCGGCCACCAGCAACGGAACCGCGTAGGCGAGCAGATAGGCGCTGGTCACCCAGATCACCATGTCGTAGCCGGTGCCGAGCTTGATCATGATGCTGGGATTGGCGACCGCGACGATCGTCGAGTCGAGCAGGATCATGAAGAAGCCGACCATCATGGCCCAAAGCGCGTCCCAAGGGCTGGCGGCGTGCCCGGGCTGCCCGCGCTTTTGCGGCTTGGTCGTCATCCCGCCGCCAGCGCGTCGAGGGCCGCCCGTTCGCCCGCGAGCAGTCGCCGTGGTCATGTCTCCACCTCGTCTTGGCTCCGAACCCTACTGTCGGAGACCCCGTGCCGCCGCTCCAACTCACCGGACCGCAGCGAACTGGCAAACTCGCGCAGCCACGAGAGCTCGGCCTGCATCATTGCCAGCAAGTAGTCCAGTGCCACCAGATAGCCACCTGGTGTGACGCCGGCGTCGCGAAGTGCCATGATCTCGGCGGCTCGGGCCTCCATTGCCCCGACGCGGTCCCCGACCGCGTTCGCCGCGGCATCACCACCCAGGGTATCGACCTCAGCAAGTGCGACGGCGAACTGCGGGAACTCGTGGACCGGTATTGCGATCAATTCGTGCACCCGTTCAGCGAGCAACTCAACGCCGGCGTCGGTGATTTCGTAGATGGCACGCTGCGGCCGCTTCCCATCCCGGCCCGTCGCCGCCCGCCGGATCAGTTTCTTCTCGGTCAGCCGGTCAACGACGTGATACAGCGAGCCCGGCCGCACCTTCACGATGCGATCCGCATGACGTTGCACGAGGGTCTGAACCATCTCGTAGCCATGCATCGGGCGCTCCCGTAGCAGCGCCAACACCGAGATACCCATTGACGTCAGCTGGTAAGCCATCGACAGCGGATTATTCCGAATGGACTAATCGCACTGACACCTGGCCCACGCGTCGTGGCACCGGCGCTAGCCTGAAGGAAAATCCACATAGCACGCGCCGGACGACGATGCGGGCCGACCAGCGGCCCGTTGAGGAGCCGGCAATCACTCGGAGGCACCTCATGAGCGCCCGACGAACGCATCCAGCGGATGACTCGCTGCCCGAAACCACCAACGGCAAGCCCAAGGCATCAGTACGCGCGTTAGCGCACGTCATCGAGCGCAGCACCCGAATTCAAGGCCCCGCGGCCACGGCGTATGTAGACCGGCTGCGCCGGGCGAACCCCGAGGCGGGCCCGTCGGACATTGTCACCAAGCTGGAGAAGCGATACCTGACCGCCGTCACGGCCAGCGGCGCCGCGGTGGGATCGGCGGCTTTGGTGCCGGGCGTCGGCACGCTGGCCGCGCTGTCCGCGGCCGCCGGGGAGACCGCCGTGTTCCTCGAGGCGACCGCGTTCTTTGCACTGGCGATCGCGTCGGTGCACGGTGTCCCAGCCGAGAACCGCGAACTCCGTCGCGCCCTGGTGTTGTCGGTGCTGGTTGGCGACGACAGCAAGCACGCCATGGCCGATCTGCTCGGTCCGGGCCGGAGGAGCGGCGCGTGGCTGTCGGAGGGCGCAGCGTCGGTGCCGATGTCCGGGCTGGCACAGTTGAACTCACGGTTGCTCAAGCGCGCCGTCAGGCGGTACACACTGCGGCGCAGCGCACTGTTAGTCGGCAAGATGCTGCCGATCGGAATCGGCGCCGTCATCGGCGCGATCGGCAACCGGCTGGTGGGTAAGAAGATCGTGCGTAATACCCGCAAGGCGTTCGGTGCACCCCCGGGCCGGTGGCCGGTCACCCTGCACCTGCTACCCACGGTTCACGACGCCGACTGACCGTGCCGCGCGCACCGGTGCGGTGCCGGTCAACACGCGTGGCGGATTATCGGCAAAGGGTTAGCCTTTATGGGGCGGAAACTTGTCGGGGCCGCTGCAGGTGAGATGCGCCGACACTATGTGCAGGATGTGGCAAGCGTCACCTAGCGCGCCTGCCGGACAGAGGAATCGAGGCGAGCAGCTGCCGTGAGCAGTACGAGTTCACCATTCGGGCAAAACGAGTGGCTGGTCGAGGAGATGTACCGCAAGTTCCGCGAAGACCCCTCCTCGGTCGATCCGAGCTGGCATGAGTTTCTGGTCGACTACAACCCCGAGCCAACCGGTGACGGTGCGACCACAGCTGACGAGCCGACACCCGCGGCGCCGGCGGCCGAGGCCGTGCCCGCCCGTTCACCCGCGCAGTCACCTCCGCCGGCTACCACTGCCACCGCCGGAAACGGCGTGACCAGTGCTCCGGCGCCTGCGCGCCCTGCCGGGCCGGTGCCAGGCGAAGGCGACGAGGTCCAGGTGCTGCGGGGTGCGGCCGCCGCCGTGGTCAAGAACATGTCTCAGTCGCTGGACCTGCCGACCGCCACCAGCGTTCGGGCCATCCCGGCCAAGCTGATGATCGACAACCGCATCGTGATCAACAACCAGCTCAAGCGCACCCGGGGCGGCAAGGTTTCCTTCACCCACCTGTTGGGTTACGCGTTGGTCCAGGCGCTCAAGGCGTTCCCGAACATGAACCGGCACTACGCCGAGGTCGACGGCAAGCCCACCGCAATCACACCTGCGCACATCAATCTCGGCTTGGCCATCGACCTGCAGGGCAAAGACGGCAAGCGCTCGTTGGTGGTCGCAGGCATAAAGCGTTGCGAAACCATGCGATTCGCGCAGTTCGTCACCGCCTATGAAGACATCGTCCGCCGTGCCCGCGACGGCAAACTGACCGCCGAAGACTTTGGCGGCGTGACGATTTCGCTAACCAACCCGGGCACCATCGGCACCGTGCACTCGGTGCCGCGGCTGATGGCGGGCCAAGGCGCGATCGTCGGCGTGGGCGCGATGGAGTACCCGGCCGAATTCCAGGGCGCCAGCGAGGAACGCATCGCCGATCTCGGTATCGGCAAGCTGATTACGCTGACGTCGACGTACGACCATCGCATCATTCAGGGCGCGGAATCGGGCGACTTCCTGCGCACCATTCACGAGATGCTGCTCTCCGACGATTTCTGGGACGACATCTTCCGCGAGATGGGTGTCCCCTACCTGCCGATCCGGTGGAGCACAGACAATCCCGACTCGATTGTCGACAAGAACGCCCGCGTCATGGAGTTGATCGGGGCGTACCGCAACCGCGGCCATCTGATGGCCGACATCGATCCGCTGCGCTTGGACAACACCCGGTTCCGCAGCCACCCCGACCTCGAGGTGCTGACCCACGGCCTGACACTGTGGGATCTCGACCGGGTGTTCAAAGTCAACGGCTTCGCCGGTGCCGAATACCAGAAGCTGCGCAGCATCCTGGGCTTGTTGCGTGACGCTTATTGCCGCCACATCGGCGTGGAGTACACCCACATACTCGACCCCGAACAGCTGGAGTGGCTGGAACAGCGCGTCGAGACCAAGCACGTCAAACCGACTGTGGCGCAACAGAAATACATTCTGAGCAAGCTCAACGCCGCCGAGGCTTTCGAGACGTTCCTGCAGACCAAATACGTCGGGCAGAAGCGGTTCTCGCTGGAAGGCGCCGAAAGCACCATCCCACTGATGGACGCCGCCATCGACCAGTGCGCCGAGCACGGGCTCGACGAGGTGGTCATCGGAATGCCGCACCGCGGCCGGCTCAACGTGCTGGCCAACATCGTTGGCAAGCCGTACTCGCAGATCTTCAGCGAGTTCGAGGGCAACCTGAACCCGGCGCAGGCGCACGGGTCCGGCGACGTCAAATACCACCTCGGCGCCACCGGCGTGTATCTACAGATGTTTGGCGACAACGACATTCAAGTGTCGCTGACCGCAAACCCGTCGCACCTGGAAGCCGTCGACCCGGTGCTGGAGGGTCTGTGTCGGGCCAAGCAGGACCTGCTCGACCATGGGGACACTGACAGCGATACCGAAAAAGCCTTCTCGGTGATACCGATGATGCTGCACGGCGACGCGGCGTTCGCGGGCCAGGGCGTGGTTGCCGAGACGCTGAACCTTGCAAAGTTGCCCGGCTACCGCGTCGGCGGGACGATCCACATCATCGTCAACAACCAGATCGGGTTCACCACCTCGCCGGAATACTCCAAGTCCAGCGAATACTGCACCGACGTCGCAAAGATGATCGGGGCGCCCATCTTTCACGTGAACGGCGACGACCCGGAGGCGTGCGTGTGGGTGGCGCGCCTGGCGGTGGACTTCCGACAGAAGTTCAAGAAAGACGTCGTCATCGACATGCTCTGCTACCGACGGCGCGGGCACAACGAGGGCGACGACCCGTCAATGACAAACCCCGCCATGTACGACGTCGTCGACACCAAGCGTGGCGTCCGCAAGACGTACACCGAAGCGCTGATCGGCCGTGGCGACATCTCGATGAAAGAGGCCGAGGACGCGCTGCGCGACTACCAGGGGCAGCTAGAGCGGGTCTTCAACGACGTGCGCGAACTGGAGAAGCACGGCGTACAACCGAGCGCATCGGTGGAGTCCAACCAGATGCTCGCCGCCGGCCTGGACACCGCGGTAGACAAGGCGTTGCTGGCCCGCGTCGGCGACGCGTTTCTGGCCCTGCCCGACGGGTTTACCGTGCACCCGCGCGTGATGCCGGTGCTGGAGAAGCGCCGCGAGATGGCCTACGAGGGCAAGATCGACTGGGCGTTCGGCGAACTGCTGGCGTTGGGTTCGCTGGTGGCCGAGGGCAAGTTGGTGCGGCTGTCCGGGCAGGACACCCGCCGGGGCACCTTCTCCCAGCGACACTCGGTGATCATCGATCGCCACACCGGCCAAGAGTTCACCCCGCTGCGGCTGTTGACCACCGACCGCGACGGCAACCCGACCGGTGGCAAGTTCATGGTGTACGACTCACCGCTGTCGGAGTACGCCCCCGTCGGCTTCGAATACGGCTACACCGTGGGCAATCCGGACGCACTCGTGCTGTGGGAAGGCCAGTTCGGCGATTTCGTCAACGGTGCCCAGTCGATCATCGACGAATTCATCAGCTCGGGCGAGGCGAAGTGGGGCCAGCTGTCCAGTGTGGTGCTGCTGCTGCCGCACGGCCACGAAGGCCAGGGTCCCGACCACACCTCCGGCCGTATCGAACGCTTCCTGCAGTTGTGGGCGGAAGGTTCGATGACGATCGCGATGCCATCGACCCCGGCCAACTACTTCCACTTGTTGCGTCGGCACGCTCTGGACGGCGTGCAGCGTCCGCTGATCGTGTTCACGCCAAAATCCATGCTGCGCAACAAAGCCGCGGTCAGCGACATCAAAGAGTTCACCGAGACCAAGTTCCACTCGGTGCTCGAGGAACCGACCTACGAGGAAGGTGTCGGCGACCGCAGCAAGGCGACGCGAATGCTGCTGACCAGTGGGAAGCTCTACTACGAGCTGGCGGCCCGCAAGGCCAAGGACAACCGGGACGACGTCGCGATCGTGCGCATCGAACAACTCGCGCCGCTGCCGCGCACGCGGCTGCGCCAAACGCTGGACCACTATCCCAACGTCGGCGAGTATTTCTGGGTGCAGGAGGAGCCGGCCAACCAAGGCGCGTGGCCGCGATTCGGCCTGGAGCTGCCCGAGTTGTTCCCCGACAAACTGACTGGGATCAAACGCATTTCGCGCCGGGCCATGTCGGCGCCATCGTCGGGCTCATCGAAGGTGCACGCCGTCGAACAACAGGAGATCATCGACCTGGCGTTCCGCTGAGTCGCCGACTACCGGTGATGTGCGTGCGCTGAACCAGTGCCGTTCAGCGCGCCATTGCTACCGTTCGTCACACCGTTGCCGTGGCCGTTGCTGTGCCCATTGCGGTGACCGTTCGCCGTCCCATTACGGCCTGCGGGAACCGCGATTTCGGCCGTGTCCTCGCCGCTGACGTGGTCGTCCGCACGAGCCGCGCGTGAGTAAACGTTCAACACGTTCATAGGCCACCAGAACCAGCGCCCCAGCATCGCCGCGATCGACGGCATCATGAACGACCGAACGATCAAGGTGTCGAACAACAGACCGAGACCAATGGTGATACCCACCTGGCCGACAGCGCGGTTGTCGCTGACGATCATCGAGGCCATCGTGAATGCGAACACCAGGCCAGCGGCCGTCACAATTCTGCCCGTCCCGCCCATCGCCCGAATGATGCCCGTTTTCAGCCCGGCGCCGATCTCCTCCCTGAACCGTGCGACCAGGAGCAAGTTGTAATCCGATCCCACCGCCAAAAGGATGATGACCGACATCACCATTACGAGCCAATGCAACGGGATACCGAGGAAGTACTGCCAGACCAACACGGAGAGCCCGAACGAAGCCCCCAGTGAAATCGCCACTGTGCCAACGATTACCAGGGCCGCGACCAGACTTCGCGTGACGATCAGCATGATGATGAAGATCATGCACAACGAGGAAATGCCGGCGATCAAGAAGTCGTAGTGCGACGCCTCTTTCAAGTCCTTGAACAACGCGGCAGTGCCGGCGATGTAGACCTTGGAGTCTTCCAGCGCTGTGCCCTTGATCGACTCGTAGGCCGCCGTCCGTATCGCGTTGATGCGCGACATGCCCTCGTCGGTCGCGGGGTCTCCCTTGTGCGAAATGATGAAGCGCGCGGCCTTGCCGTCCGGCGAGACGAAGAGCTTAATCACACGCTGGAAGTCGGGGTTATCAAATGCCTCGCGCGGCAAGTAGAAAGAATCGTCGGTCTTGGCCGCGTCGAAGTCCTTCCCCATGGCGCTGACGTCGCCGCTCAGTTGGTCGACCTGGTCCAGCATCCCGTTCATCGTGCTGTGCAGCGTCAGCACCATGGTCCGCACGCTTTTCATTGTGGTGATCTGCGGCGGCAGCAGGGCGGCAAGCTGTGGCATGACCGCGTCGGCGCTATTCAGGTCTTTGTCCAGGTCGGCGAACTTCTCGGTGAGCTTGTCGACACCGTCCAAGGCGTCATACGCCTGTCTGATCGCCCAGCAGACCGGGATGTTGTAGCAGTGCAGGTCCGCGTAGAAGTAACTGCGGACCGGCCTGAAGGCGTCGTCGAAATCCGCGATTTCGTCGCGCACGTTGTTGGCGATGGCCAGCGTCTCATGGGTGGTGCCGATCGCGTGGTGACCGGTGGCGACGAGTTGCTGCAAGAGCGCGTTCATGCGCTCCATCGCCGAGATGGTGCCGCCGAGCTGGTCGGCCAGCGTCAACATGTCTTTCATCCGCGTTTTTGCGAACTGCAGGTTTTCAACCTGCCCGGCGTTCTGCATGCTCAACAGGAACGGTATCGACGTGTGCGCGAGCGGCGTGCCCTGCGGCCGAGTCACGCTCTGGACCCGGGCGACTCCCTCAACCCGGAAGATCCCCTTGGCGAGTTTGTCCAGGACAAGGAAGTCGGCGGAATTGCGCATATCGTGGTCGGATTCGACCATCAGCGTCTCGGGCATCATGCGCGCCTGCGAGAAGTGCCGCTCTGCGGCCGCCATGCCGACGTTGCCCGGCACTGTCTTGGGTATGTAGTCCCGGTCTTTGTAGCTCACCTTGTATCCGGGCAGCGCCAGCAGGCCGACCAAGGCAACCGCGCACGTCGCGATGAAAATGGGCGCCGGCCAGCGCACGACGGCGGCACCCACCTGTCGCCATCCCCGCACGTGCAGCGCCCTCTTCGGATCCAGCAGACCGAAACGGGTCGCCAGGGTGAGAACCGCGGGAACCAGCGTGAGCGCGACCGCAACTGCGACGATCATGCCCATCGCGCAGGGGGCACCCATGGTTTGGAAGACCGGTAAGCGGGCGAAACTCAGGCAGTACGTTGCACCTGCGATGGTCAGACCCGACGCCAAGACGACGGGAGCGACTCCGCGATAGGCGGTGAAGTACGCCTTTTCGCGGCTTTCGCCGTTCTGACGCGCCTCGTGATACCGCCCGATGAAAAAAATTCCGTAGTCTGTTCCCGCCGCGATCGCGAGCGACACCAGGATATTGGTCGCGAAAGTGGAAAGCCGCAGCACGTCGTGATCGGCCAGGAACGCAACAATTCCGCGCGCCGCCGCCAACTCGATCCCGACCATCGCCAACAAGAGAATTACGGTGGTGATCGACCGGTACAAGAAAAGCAACATGATGGTGATCACCGCGACGGTTATCACCATGAACTTGACGATGGTCTTTTCGCCGGCCTGGTTCGCGTCCGCCGCCAGCGCGGCCGGACCGGTGACGTAGGCCTTTACCCCTTTGGGCGCAGGAGTGCTGTCCACGATTTTCCGAACGGCGTCGACCGATTGGCTGGACTGCGATTCGCCTTGATTACCGACGAGGTTCAACTGAACATAAGCAGCTTTGCCGTCGGCACTTTGCGCACCCGCGGCCGTGAGCGGGTCCCCCCAGAAATCCTGAATGTGCTGCACATGCTTGGTGTCAGCTCTCAGCCGACCTATGAGCACCTCATAGTACTGGTGCGCATCGGGGCCGAGGGGCTGATCGCCTTCCAGGACGATCATCGCCATGCTGTCGGAGTCGGATTCCTTGAATGCCTTGCCGATACGGGCCATTGCCTTGACCGATGACGCGTCGTTGGCATTAAGCGATACGGCATGCTCCCGCGCGACCTGCTCCAGCGAGGGAACGCCCAAACTCACCAGCGCAGTGACTGCCAACCAGCCCAGGACGATCGGCACCGCGAGTTTGCGGACAGTCCCCGCTATCGACGCCCGTGTGACGCGCTCGTGGTGCGCATGGTGGTTACTCATGCGCAGCTACCGTCCTTCTCCGACGCGAAAACGGCGCGACCAATGACACGGTGCATCCCCCACACCGAATCACCGTATACAACCGGCGGTGTAACTGCCCGCCTCAGCACAGCAACGATCGGCATTCCCTTCACCCGACCCGAACGCGTAGCGGCGCCTCGATCCGAGCGCGACCAGTATGGATTGAGTATTCCATGCGGTGCTCGACACGTGTTGAAATCCTCCTAAGAATCACGCTGCCACCACTATTGGGCGTTCTAGCTGCGGATATGCCGATACGCGGGCGGCGATCAACGTCCGAATTATCGGACGCACGAAATTCGGATATGTGAGGTGTCGGCGCTACTTCGCCGACACTTCGAACAGCTCTGGTGCAAAACATATCTCGCGTGGACCGGAGCTCCCCACGGCGACCGGATCGGCGATGTGACGAACATAGGCCGGTGTGAGGCAGCGTGCCGGGTGGCTTCGGCTCCCATGTCATACTGCCCCGATGGTTTCCACCACCAACCGGCTGATCTTCAATCCATTGACGTATCGCGTGGTCATAAACCCATCGATCTATAACCTGCTTTTCACGTCGTTCGCCGCGAAACGGTTCGCCGCCCAAACTCGTATCGTCAGCGACGATGACTGGTTATTCCTCAACTTCTGCTACGACGACCCGTCCATGGGCCTGCAGCTTGATGGATCCGACGAACACAACCGGTACTCGATCCAGCTGTACCACCGCACCGCGACCCAGGTTGACCTCGCGGGCAAAAAGGTGCTTGAAGTCAGTTGTGGCCACGGTGGCGGCGCCTCGTATCTGGTGCGGACACAGCACCCCGCCTCCTACACCGGGCTCGACTTGAACGCCGACGGCGTCGCGTTCTGCAAGAAGCGGCACCACCTGGCCGGCCTGGATTTCGTCGAGGGCAACGCATTGGACCTACCGTTCCCCGACGACTCGTTCGACGCGGTGCTCAACGTCGAAGCCTCGCACCTCTACCCCGACGTCCCGCGCTTTCTCGCCGAAGCGGCCCGCGTGCTGGCCCCGGGTGGGCATTTTCTGTACGCGGATTTCCGCCGGCGTCGCGACTTCGCCGAGTGGGACGCGCAGCTGGCCAACGCGCCGTTGCGGTTGGTCTCGAAGGACGTCATCGACAAGCAGGTACTGCGTGGGATGGAGAAAGACAGGCCGCATAAGCGCGACATGACCAGTCGCCACGGTGGCATGACCCGCTTCGCCAGCGATATGACCGACTGGGCATTCTGCCGCGCAGTGGAAAATGGGGAGTTCTCTTACCGGGTGTACTGCTTCGCCAAGGACTAACGTCTCGTTCCGGCTGCACAGGGTAAGTTCGGGGAACCTGGCACGGAGAGGGGGACGACATGGCAACGGCGACAACTGAGCCGGTACGGCTGCCGCCGGGACCTCGGCTACCGAAGACCATCCAGGGCTTCGCGTTATTGACCGCGCTGTGCGAAGTGATCCCCGCTCTTGGCCGGCGCTACGGCAGCGAGTGCACGATCAATCTGCCGATCTTCGGAAAGATCGTGGTGGTCAGCGACGCGGCCTTGGTCAAAGAGGTCTTCTCGGCCAGCGGCGAGCTGCTCGAGCGTCCGACCAACCTCGGCGAGGTGTTCGGTCCCGGGTCGACGTTCCTCCTCAATGGCGAAGCGCACCTCGAGCGCCGACGAGTGATACTTCCGGTGTTTCACGGCAAGCGGGTGGACGCCTACGAGCACATCATCGTAGAAGAGGTGCTGCGCGAAACCGCGAATTGGCCGGAGGGGCGCGAGTTCAAAACGCATGAGTCGATGAATCGCATTGCGCTCAATGCGATTCTGCGCACCATGTTCGGCGACGAGCCAGCCGCCCTTGACGAGCTTCGCAGTGTGGTGCCGACGATGGTCACCGTTGGCTCCTTCCTGCACCAGCTGCCGTCGGTAGTGCGGCGCGAGTTCGGTCGATGGAGTCCGGGCGGACAAATGGCGAAGTATCGGCAACGTTTCGACGCCGTCATCGACTCACTGATCGCCCAGGCGCGGTCCGACCCGGCGTTGGAGGAGCGCAAAGACGTTCTCGCGGTGCTGTTGCGAGTCCGCGACGACAACGGCGAACCAATCCCCGATCGGCACATCGCCAACGAGCTGCTGACATTGGTAGGCGCCGGTCATGAGACAACCGCAAACCAGTTGGCCTGGATACTGGAGCAATTGCGCAGGCATCCAGAGATATTGGAGCGCCTTGTCGACGAAGTGGACGCCGGCGGATCGGCCTTGCGGCAGGCAACAATCTACGAAGCGCAGCGCATCCGGCCGAGTATCGAGGCTTCCTTTCGGCGCACGAAGACACGAATCCGCTTGGGAGACTGGGTTCTTCCCGAGGGCATCCATGTGACGGTCAACTTCCAGCTTGCCCACGAGTCAGCGGTCAACTTCCCCGATCCGGATTCGTTCAACCCGGACCGATTCTTGAACACCAACCCGAAGCCATTTCGGTGGATGCCGTTCGGCGGGGGCGTAAACCGGTGCCCCGGCGCGTCGTACGCGAACATGGAGATGGATGTCGCGCTGCGTACACTGCTTCGCGAATTTCGGTTCGAGCCGACCGATGCGCGCGGTGAGCGGCGCCGCTACCGGGGTGTGGCAATTATGCCGTCGCGGGGCGGGCGCGCAGTGGTCCACCGGCGAACGGCCGCGACGTCGCGTGGTCATGCTCCGGTGTCGGCGGGCAACCCGGGCAACTGACATACTGCCTGGCATGCCCATGACTGCGACGGAACGCATCACCGACATCGGTGTCAGATTGTTCAAGGACTTCATGACCAAAGTCTGGTATCCCTTTTTGACCCGCCGACTCGATGCACAAGAGGTCACCTTCCTCAACTTCGGCTATGAGGAAGACCCGCCGATGGGCGTGCCGCTGGAGGCAGCCGATGAGCCCAACCGCTACAACATCCAGCTCTACCATCGCGTGGCGACCCAGGCCGATCTCGAAGGCAAAAAGGTGCTGGAAGTCAGCTGCGGCCACGGCGGCGGGGCTTCCTACCTCACCCGCACATTGCACCCGGCCTCCTACACGGGGCTGGACTACAACCCGGACGGCGTCGCCTACTGCAAGAAAATGCACAACCTGCCCGGATTGGACTTTGTACAGGGCAACGCCGAGGACTTGCCGTTCCCGGACGAATCCTTCGACGCGGTAATCAATGTCGAGGCCTCGCATGCCTACCCACAGCTTTCCCGCTTCCTCGCGGAAGTCGCCCGCGTCCTGCGCCCGGGCGGACACTTTCTCTACACCGATTTTCGCGGCGACGAGGAGTTTCCCGGCTGGGATACGGCGCTGGCCGAGCTGCCGTTGCGCCAAGTGTCGGCACGGATCATCAACGATGACGTGGTCCGCTCGCTCGACAGGAACTCGCAGCGATCCCTAGAGCTTGTCGGGGGCCGCCTGCCGGCATTTTTGCGGCCCTTCGGCCGCCGTTTCGCCGGTGTGCCGGGCACGGGAATCTACCGCCGCTTCCAAACCGGGACGGCAGAGTACCGGTTGTACTCCTTTATCAAGGACTAAGCGGCGTCAGGCTATCGCGTAGTCCGACAACGGGAATCGTTCCTGCTCCTTGACGGCGCTGCGCACCGACGTCGGCCGGAATAGCGGGGCTTCGCCCTTACCGGTGTGGTTCCTGAACCAGTACGACCGCGAATTCACGCAGTTGCCGAGCTCAAATGCCGAGTCTTCCAGCAGCTTGGTCATCCGGGCCAGGAAGCGGGCGTTGGCCTCTTCGGTGACCTCAAAGGTTCGCGCACCGCGACGCTGCACTTCGCCGAAAAGCCGATCCATGTGGCGCATCTGGTATTCCACTGTGTTGAACCACGACAATCCCACCCACGCGTACGGACTGGCCATCGACAAGAAGTTCGGGAAGTGTGGCATCGAAATGCCTTCGTAATCTTGGAATTGCGTTTCGCGCCACCACTTTCCGAGGTTGCGGCCTTCGCGGCCGATTACCTCGATCGCGGGTAGGTTGGCCTCCCAGACGTCGAACCCGGTCGCCAGAACCAAGGTGTCGACGAGTCGTTTGGTGCCGTCCATCGCGACGATGCCATCGGGCTCGATCCGCTCGATGCCGTTGGTTTCCAGATGCACATGCGGTTTGGTGAACGCCCGGTAGTAGGTATTCGAGATCGTAGGACGCTTGCACCCAAAGTCGAAGTCGGGGTTGAGCTTCCGGGACAGCTCGCGGTCGCGAACCAACAGCAACCGGTAGAATTTGGAGAATCGTGAGATGGCCTTGTTGACTAGCTTGAAGTACCGGTACTTCCACATGGTGATGACCATGGAAAATTCTAGAATCGTGTCGGTGTACCACCGCAACGCGCGCTGGGTGAGCGGCGCTAAAGCGAACAGCCTTTGTATCACCGGGGGGAACGGAACATCGACCTTGGGCAGCACCCAGATCGGCGTGCGCTGATACACCGTCAGCTCGGCGACTTCGTTGGCCAGCTCTGGGACGACCTGCACACCCGTGGAACCGGTTCCGATGACCGCGGCCCGGCGACCGGCGAGGGAAACATCGTCGTCCCACTGGGCGGTGTGCAGGACGCGTCCGGCGAACGTTTCGATGCCGGGGATGTCCGGCGTGCTTGGCTGGCACAGGAATCCGGTTGCGGCGATGAGGAACTGCGTGCTCAGCGTCTCGCCACCGGCGATCGCAACCCGCCAGACTTGGGCCTCCTCATCCCAGCGAGCGCCTTCGACGGTGGTGTTGAATCGCATGAAGCGGCGCACGTTGTACTTCTCGGCGACATCCAGCGCGTAGCGCTTCAGTTCGGCACCGGGGGCATACATCCGCGACCAGTTCGGGTTCGGCTCAAACCAGTAAGAAAACGTGGGCGACGGTTGGTCGACGGCAAGACCCGGGTAGTGGTTGACGTGCCACGTTCCACCCAGATCGTCTTCGCGGTCGACAATCAGGACGTTGTCATAGCCCAGCCGGCTGAGCTGGATTGCCGCACCGATTCCGCCAAAACCCGCCCCGACGATGATGACGTCGAATTGCTCTCCACCCATAAGCACTAAACGGTACCTTCCGTCCCACCGAGACGACCGTCCGTCACCCACTTGAGCGCGCCGAGCCGATCAATTGAATCATTGTGCAACAGATTCGACGCAGCTGGCGCCGTCGTGCCAAGTCAAGCTGACATTCGGGGGTCAAGACTATTGCGTCGCACCCGTCGCTGCTGCCTCAGCGCCGGGTCGCCATTGCGCGGGACACGCTCCCGTCTGCGGGCGGCGATCCCCGTCGTCGGCCATCCATACGCCGACCTGCTGCGACCTGACATGACCGTGCTGGTGGAAGGCCCGGGGTACGGCAGCATCCCCGACGGGTGGCCCAGGGGGCGGCAATGTGGCTACCCCGTTCGATCTGTTCCCGACCGATCTCAACTAGTCCGATGCGCCGACCGCGCTGGTCAACGCGGTGCCTCAGGGCATCCAGGCCGCCGACGTTACGTTGATCCCGTTCGCGCTCTTCCTGGGCGCCGGACCGATCAGCGATGCGTTGCAAGGTACTGTTCTGAACCCGATAAATCTGATCCCGTAGCCTTAAGAGCCGAGCAGTCAACCAGCGGCCGGGGCATGTTTCCTGTCTAATGGGAACTGGCTGCTCGGGGGCGCAATGGAAGGTGATCGCGGACAGTTCGGCCTCGAAAATGGTCATGAGAATGAGGCCCTCTTGTGCTAGGTCTTTCACCTTTACCCGGCTAGACTCGGGACCCATCTGTGCCCGACGATGCGCATGTGCTGCACACGCGCATCGACGCAAGCGCCGAGGGGAGGTTCGGATTGGCGGGGGTACTGGCTAATATGTGCTGGTTAATGGGGGCCGCCCTGTTGGCAGCGTTGCCGGTTGTGGCGTGGACACGCATGGCCAAGCGGTGGCGACGCAACATGGACGTCAGCGATGACCCTGAGTACGTTGCCACCCTCGCGAGCCTGTCCGAGGCCTCGGTGCGTCGCCACTTCAACCCCTACACCGACATCGACTGGGACGCGCCCGAGTTCGCCGTCAGCAGCAACGACCCCCGCTGGGTGCTGTCGCCGACCGATCCGCTGGGGCGGCATCCCTGGTATCGGGCGCAGCCGCTGGAAAAGCAAATCGAGATTGGATTGTGGCGTCAGGCCAACACCGCAAAAATTACCCTGCAGTTGGAGAGCATCCTGATCCGCGGTCTGATGAATTACACATTCTGGGTGCCCAACGGATCACCCGAATACCGGTACTGCACGCACGAAACCATCGAAGAGTGCAACCACGGCATGATGTTTCAGGAATTGGTTAACCGCATCGGCGTGGACGTGCCGGGCATGCCGCGCTGGCTGCGATGGATATCGCCCGTGCTGCCACTCTACGCGGGGCCGTTGCCAGGCACGTTCTTCTTCGGGGTGCTGGCGGGTGAGCTGCCGATCCACAACATGCAGAAGAGCATGTTGCGGGAGGACACGTCGTCGCATCCCATCATGGAGAAAGTGATGGCGATCCACGTCGCCGAGGAGGCCCGCCACATCTCTTTCGCCGACCAGTTCCTCACCAAGCGTGTGCCGCAGATGGTGCGGCGGAGCCGGTTCGCGTTGTCGCTGTACGTGCCGATCGTCATGCGGGTGCTGTGCCACGCCATCGTCGTGCCATCGCGCAGCTTCTTCCGGAAGTTCGACATCCCCCGCTCGGTGCGTAAAGAGTTGTTCTTCAACGCGCCCGACTCGCGGCAGGCGTTGCGTCACATGTATGGCGACGTCAGGATGCTGTGCGACGACGTCGGCCTGATGAATCCTCCTGCCCTGTTGATTTGGCGTATTTGCAAAATCAACGGTCAGCCGTCGCGCTACCGCGGCGAGCCGCAACGCGCACATCTGCCGAGTCCTGCGACCGCCGCCTGAATGCGCTGCGGTAGAACACATTACGCAGTCGTCCAATAAGTCAGACAACTGCGATTATTTGGCCGCGTCGTCAAATCCACCATGCACCAACCGGCACATGTGACGCTGTGCGATACTTCCAGGATGGTTCGTAGCCCTTCCTTGGACAACGTCGGCGCAAGCCTGGTCTACCGCATCGGGTCGACGGCGACCTACAAGAAGATCTTCCGGTACTGGTATCCGATGATGACCCGCCGCCTGGGTCAGCAGGATGATGTTCAGTTCCTGAACTGGGGCTATGAGGAAGATCCGCCGCTGGGCCTGCCCCTTGACGAATCCGACGAGCCCAACCGGTACAGCATTCAGCTGTACCACCAGACCGCGACGCAAGCCGATATCAGCGGCAAGAAGGTGCTCGAGTGCAGTTCTGGTCACGGCGGCGGCGCCTCGTACCTGATGCGCACTCTGAAGCCCGCTTCCTACACCGGGCTTGACTTCAACGCTGCCGGAGTCGAATTCTGCCAAGAGCGGCACAAACTGCCGGGCCTGAACTTCGTGCACGGCGACGCAGAGAACCTGCCCTTCCCGGACGAGTCTTTCGACGCGGTAATCAACGTCGAAGCCTCACACATCTACCCGCACTTTGACCGCTTCCTTAGCGAGGTCAAGCGGGTCCTGCGTCCCGGTGGGCACTTTCTGTACGCCGATTTCCGCAACCGCGACGGCTTCCCGGCCTGGGAGGCAGATCTGGCGAATTCGGGCCTGCGACAGGTCTCCACGCGGGTCATCAACCAAGAGGTTCTGCGCGGCCTGAAGAAGAACTCGCCGCGCTCTAACGAGCTCATTAATAACCGGCTACCGGCCTTCCTGCGTAAATTTGGCCGTGAGTTCGCAGTGGTGGACGGCTCTTGGTTCTACAACGATCTGGAACGCGGCGAAATCGACTACCGCACATACCATTTGACCAAAGATTAGAGATTCCAGGCCGCAGGGTGGTCACCGCACGGTTGTGACCATCCCGCACGGCCTGGAAATTCAATCCGCACTGGAGAACTAGAGCGATCCCAAAAGTTGCGTGTAGAACTCGGTGAGGTATTGGTTCAGCCCATCGATGAAAGACGTTCCCGAGATGAGCGGTAACCCGTCGAAGAGAACGGCAGGGTTGAGGTCCGCCTCGCCGGGCAGCGTGGATAGCTGTGTCAGGCCCGCTATGAACTGACTATCCAGCCACGAGGTGAAGTCGTATCCCGACGTGGAATCGAGGAGAGTGCTGACATAGTCGGGCAGCGGCGCCTCACCATGGCTGCTCAGATAGTCGTCCGTCGCATCGACGATGCCTTGAACCTGCCCCAGCTGTAGCGCGGCTTCGACGGCTAATGGGTCGACTTTGTCGAAGAACCCAACGCCGACCGCCCCGTCGATGCCCCCCGGGTCCGCCACCAGACCGTGTTCGAGGTTGCCATAGCCCATGTTGACGATGACTTGGAGGTCCGGCTGGAGAAAATCGGCCAGCTCTTTTCCAGACTCGCCGCTGCTATACAGCGGCTGCAGAATAGGCAGCACCGTCGTGGGAATCATGTAGAAGTCGGTCTGTCCGGATTGGCCCAGCAGCACGGCTGATTGGACCTGCTCCATCGTGAGATCCGAGTAGCCGAGGTGCACGTACTCCATCCCCGCGAGGGCGTTCGCGACGGACAGAAGATTGGACAAGTCATCCGGAAAATCCGACACACCGTCGTACTCGCCCGTATAAATATCGGTCGGAAAAAGGTCGGTCGGGCTGGGCGGGTACAAGTCGTAGTTCACCACCGGGTTGTCCAAGCCTGCGAAGCGCTCGAAAAGACCGCCCATGGGATTGTCGGGACCAGCGAGCAACGCGAAGTGCAGCTGACCCAAATCAGCGGGAGGGTTCGCCGCAAGTTGTTGCTCTTCGAGGCTAGCGATCATGGCGCTTTGTGAAACGCCGAATATGACGAGGTTGTCTCCGGCGTACGTCTGAGTGATCGCGTAGTTCAGCTCCTCGACGCCGAAGGTCACCGAGGTGTAGCCGCTCAGCAAGCCGTATAGCGGGAAAGCTTCTTCGGGGGTTTGCAAGCCCACCGGCTCGTAGCCGGGGAAATTGGGCTGGAGAAAAAAGTCATTGACTTCGTCGATATACGCCTGGGTAGGGTCCGGCATTCCGGTGCCGCCCATGATCAAGGCGACGCCAGACCCGGACCGTAGCGATATTTCTGCGCTAATGCGCTTGAAGGTGGTTAACCGGGTCGGGCTCATCGCGGCTGCTGTCGCCGAGACAGCGACAGCGGCCACCAGCGCTACGGCCGGCGAACGAAATCTCGAGTGCATTATTTCCAACCTTCGTGAATAAATACGGTGCGCGAAATGAGAGTGAGATGCCGCGCATCCCAGTGATTGGTTGGGTACGGATGGCATCGGCCGGCCGCACCTACTGGCGAGCCGCCGTCAGCGGCTAAATCAACTCAGGGGGACGCGGTGGCGAGCCCACCCCAGAACACGCTTAGCGTGAATAGATGATGTCGCTTTTTCCCCACAGAAGCCCCCATTTCTTTCTTGCACACACGCCTAATCGGATTGGCAATTCAGTGAGCATACATTGACGGCTACGTCAGAACCTCCCGAAACAGAAAACTTTCATTAACTTCGCCAGGCAATGATTGGAAGTCGAGAGGAACTGCGCGTTACCCGCGGGAGGTGCTGCGAGCAGCGCCGAGCTACGCGCTGAGCCAAAGATTAGCAAGCGATACGCAGTTTCGCTGTCCAATGATTACCCACGAGTTCCAATTCGGTACTCAATTCGTCCTAATTCGTCAGTCTAAGGGTGTCGGACAGACTCTGTGGCCTCAGCGTCGGAACGTCAGGCCATTTTGGTAATGGTTTGAACGGCCACCGGTAACTCCACGGCGACTCGCTTTCGACACGGGCACTTCTAAAGCAGGAAGTGGCCGTCGGTTACGGTAGCTGCCGTAAGCCGGCATAAGTCCTCACGGGGGGTGTCATCGCATGACGTTGGCTCGCAGGCTCCGCTTCCGCGCCAGCCTGATGAAGGTCGGCGTCGACGGCCTGGTCGGGGTTGCGAAGGACAAAGCCACGTCGTACGGCTACACCTTGACCGGGCGGGAAACCGCGCCCGCCACCGACTTCGACCCGTTCTCACGAGAGACGATGCGCGACCCGTACCCGGGTTATCGCACCCTGCTGAACGGGCCGGACGTGCCGAACGTCTGGTACAACCGCAAGCGCGGCATCTGGATCATCGCCGGTTACGACGATTTGCGGAAGGCGTTGCGCGACAACGAGGCATTGTCGTCGGCGGAGAGCCAGAGCCGCTTCCGCGTCCACCTGCCGTCGATGAACGCCGTCGACCCACCGGAACACACCCGGCTTCGCAAGTTCGTTTCGCGTGCGTTCACCCCACGGGCGATGGCGGCCTGGCAGACCAACATCAACACGGTCGCCGACGAACTCGTCGACGCCGTCATCGCGCGTCGCCACACGGAAGTGGTATCCGAGTTGGCCAAGCCGCTGCCGACCCGACTGATCGCGATGATGTTGGGCATACCGCAGCACGATCAGCCTCAGTTCGTGGAATGGTCGGACGAGATGGTCGCGGGCTCCTTCGTGTCGTTGACCCCACGCGGCATGTCGCTTTCCGCACGCTCGGGCTCCGCGACCGCGGCGATGCGGCGCAACCTCGATCCCCTTATCGCGCAACGACGCCGCAATCCCGGCGACGACTTGATCTCGATGATGACCCCCGCCGATGCCGACGACGTGCTGACCGACGATGAGATCTTTTGGAGCGCTGCGATGCTGATCGGCGCCGGCAGCGAGACGACGACAAATATGTTGTCCGGGCTGTTGTTAACGCTCGCTCAGCACCCCGACCTGTATGCCCGGCTGCGCGAGCATCCCGAGCTGATTCCCGCCGCCATCGAGGAGCAGCTGCGATTCGTCGCGCCGGTGCAAGGCTTCTACCGCACCGCAACTCGCGACTACACCGTTGGGGCGAACACGATTCCGGCCGGCGCGCGGGTGCTGCTGCTGTTCGCCGCGGCTAACCGCGACCCCCGGCACTACGACAATCCGGACACCTTCGATCTCGACCGCAATCCGACCGACCATCTGGCCTTCGGTGGCGGCGTCCACTTCTGCCTCGGTGCGCCGTTGACCCGATTGGAAGGTGCGCGGGTGTTCTCCCAGCTGCTTCCCAGGGTCGAGGCGATCCGTCTCACCGGCGACTACCGTTACCTCGACAACCCGACAATGCGTGGGCTGGAACATCTTCCGCTGGAGCTCATTCCCGCCAAAGGCGCCTGAACGGCGACGTTCAGAGCCCCCGTCCGCCCAACCATGTATCGATGCATTGGGCGACGGAGGCCCATCCCGGCTCGAGCATCATGTTGTGGCCCATGTCAGGGAAGAACTCCGCTTTGGTGCCATAAGCGCGTGCGGTGGCGAGTATTTCGTTGCGGGTGTGTGCCCCGTCCTCCTCGGCGCCGAGCACCAGCATCGGCGCCGTGACGCGTTTGGGCCGGGGTAGGCGCAACAATAGGCAGTCGATGCCGATGCGCGAGCTGTCCTCTTGGAGCCGGGCCGCGTACCTGCGGACGTCCTCCTCCGGAGTGTGCGGCGAGAAGAAACGCTGCCGGGCCAGTTGCGGGGGATTGATGTACGGCAACGCCTTACCAGTGATCGTCATTTTGGCAAAGTGCAAGGGGTGATGCCTGATCCAGCGCAGCGCGTTACCGAAGTTCCCCTGTGGCGGAATGGACGTCATCAAAACGCCGGCCGGAGCGGCGTGCTTCTCCAGATACTTCTGCACGATCAGACCGCCCATGGAGTGGCCGATGACCACCGGCGCGGTGGGCAGTCGGTCGGCAACGGAGCTGACATCCTGGACATAGTCGGCGACCGAGCACGCTCGCAGTGGTTTGTCGACCGTGCTCTCGCCATGACCACGGAAGCTGAGCGCCACAGCACGATAACCCTTGTCAGCAAAGAAGCTGAGGAAATTTTCATCCCAGCACCATGCTGCATGCCAGGCCCCGTGGACGAACAGCAACGGGACGGGGTGCGCGTCGCTCACACACCCCTTTTCGATCACCTCGAGCACCGAGATAGCCTATCCGCCCGGGGAACCGGACCCGTGCGGTGTCCAACAATCCGTATGCCCCGGTGGCGCGCAGCCCATGGCGCTAATCCGACCTTTTCGGCAAGTCGCGGCGGGCGAGCAACGGCAGCAGCCGCTCCTGCGGTGCGAACCGACAGAACGCCGCGGCGAGCCAATTGGCCCGGCCCGGGACCACGCGGGCCTTGTTCGCGGCCAAACCGTCGATTCCGGCCCGTGCGACCTCCTCGGCGGACTTCCACATGAAGCTGGGTAACACGGCTGCACGTTCCCCCACGCTGAACCCGGCTACGCCGTCCAATTCGGTCGCGACCGGTCCCGGACACAATGCGGTGGCCGTGACACCGGTCCCCCGCAGCTCGTTGCGCAGGCTTTCGGTGTACGACAACACAAATGCCTTGGCGGCCCCGTAAGTGGCTTGTCCGGGCAGGGGCAGGAAAGCCGCCAGCGACGACACGTTCAGCACCGCGCCGCGGCCACGCTCCACCATTCCCGGTAGGAACCTGCTGCACAAATCCACCACGGCGACGACATCGACTTCGACGAGGTTGAGTTGTTGTTCCGGAACCGATTTCGCTACGAGAGCGCGGCCGGAGAGGCCGGCGTTGTTGATCAGAATGTCCGCCGCCAGGCCCAGCTCCGCGACACGGTCCGGCAACGCGGCGCGATCGCTCCGGCTGGACAGGTCGGCGGGTAGGACGTGCGCCTTGGTACTCAAACTCCCGGCGAGCGCATGCAGGCGGTCGGTACGGCGGGCGACCAACACCAACTGATGGCCGCGGCGGGCAAGTTCCAGTGCAATGGCCTCACCAATACCTGACGACGCGCCGGTGACGATGGCAGCGCGATCATCTTCAGGTATCGGAATCCCCACAAAACGACTTTAACCGCCTTGGCGATGGTGGTGTGAGTGAACTGACCGACCGCTGCGGCCGAACAGCGGACTAATAATCAGACTTCCGACAGGCCAATGTCGCGAATGTCTGCACGCCGGCCCGCGCGCGAATGCAAGATATACGACTGGGGGCAGCCTGACGCCTCAGCCGAGATAGACAAGCTGAGCAGGATCATTGACGTGAATCGAGGTTCCATGACACGACGGAGTTCCCGTTGGCTGGGAATCGGGCTGCTGGCGGGTGCCAGTGCCGGCCTCTTGGAAGTCGCGTCGACGATGAACCCGGCGTTCGCCCTGGGGGACGATACCGCGCTGATCATGGGCTACGCCGGCACGTCCGACCCGGACGAAGCGTACGTGACCACCGTGATGAACGAGTTCATCGACCCGAACCCCCCGTATTTCGCCGGACAACCGGTGTATCCGGGGTACGCCCCGCTTGTTCTGTCCACGCCTGAGGGTGCTGATTACCAGCAGGTCCTGACCCAGGGTGCCAGCGACTTGAACCAGGGCATCATGCAGCAACTCGCGGACGGAAACAAGGTCGTCGTCTACGGCTACTCGGAGAGCACGTCGATCGCCACTCAAGAAATGATCAATCTCGCCGCGCTGCCTGCCGACCAACAGCCCAACCCGGCGGATCTGCAGTTCGTACTCGTCGAAGATCTCAACAACCCCGACGGCGGCTTCGCCAATCGGTTCCCGTACCTCGAGACCGAGAGCTTTCCCGCAACTCCGGCAGACACTGCGTACACCACCGACATTTACAACGTCGAGTACAGCGGAAGCTCCGACTTCCCGCAATATCCTTCGGACCTGCTGGCCGACCTGAACGCTGTCGCCGGATATATTGACCTGCACCCCTTTTTGCTTCCCGACTGGCCGACGAGTTTCACGGCCTCAGAAATCGCCGGAGCCGTGCTGGAGCCGACGTCGCCGGGATATGACGGCAGCACCGAGTACTTCTTGATTCCCACCCAGGATCTGCCGCTGCTGGACGGGCTGCGAGCGGTAGACCCGGCATTGGCCGACTTGATTCAACCCGACCTTCGGGTGCTGATCGATCTGGGCTATGACCGGACCGGATATGCGGATGTCACCACCCCAGCCGACTGGTCTATGCCGAATATCGACTGGACCACCGTCGACGCTGAGCTGGCCCTCGGGGCGCAGCAAGGAATGACGGCCGCCGAGGTCGACCTGGGCATCTTGCCGACGTCGGACCTGCCGGATCTCTACCCATACCTACCGGACCTTTCGGGATTGGAATCTGGCTCGGTAGGGGCGGCCGCGACGACTGCGGCGACCGCCGCAGCGCTGCCGGCTGCCAGCGCGGTGTGGGCGGACCTCAGCTCCTACGCGACAACAGAGCTCGGCGCGCTGTTTGGCCCCAGCACAGCAGCGGACCTGCTGTCAGGTCTCACCGGGCTGTTCTGACACTTCTCGACGAAGTCGGCGGCTAAGCGGCAGCTAGGCTGGCATCCGCACGCAACTCCGGACGCACCGCGCCAGGTCGCCTGCCGGATCATCGATTACCGTTGCAAGGAGCCTTGATTCGATGACAACCAAGCCGATAGCTCTGGTCACGGGTGCGACGAGCGGCATCGGTGAGGCCACTGCCTACCGGCTGCAGGCCCGCAACTATGAGGTGTTCGCGGCCGGCCGCAATCCGACTGCTCTGGAGAACCTGCAGTCACGGGGCCTTCAGGCCCGCGCCCTGGATGTCACCGACGAGACCGCGGTGGCCGAACTCATCGAGGAGATCCAGACCAACGATGGGCCCGTCGACGTCCTCGTCAATAGCGCCGGATTCCCGCTTCCCCGCCCGCTCGAGCAAGTGGCGTTGAGCGAGTTGCGAAATCTGTTGGAAACCAACGTGATAGCAACGCTCAACCTCGCACAGGCGGTGCTACCCGCAATGCGCGCTCGTGGTGCGGGCACCATCGTCACGATCGGGAGCACCGGCGGACGGTTCACCAGTCCAGGCGCGGGCGCCTATCACATCGCCAAATACGGCGTCGAGGCGCTTTCGCTTGCGCTGCGGGCCGAAGTAGCGCAGTTCGGTGTCCGCGTCGTGTTGATCGACCCAACCGGGGTACGCACCAGGTTCGTCCAGTCCCAACTCGAAGCG
>DATJOR010000349.1:0-11771 GCA_035506875.1 Mycobacterium sp. | reverse complement strand
CATCCACTTGGCCGCATGCCGGGCCACGGCCGCATCCAGCTTGGCGACCAGCACCGGATCCTGCACCAACTCGGTGCGCGAGACCACCGCGGCCATCAACCGGAAGTCGATCAGCCCGCGCGCGAACACTTCAGCAACCCGAGGCAGCCGCTCACGCAACACGACCGCATAGCGCACCCGCCCCCGCGCCCGACCCCGACTGATACTCAACGCCGCGCTCACTTCAGCGACGACGTTCTCATAGCCATCGAGCGCCCAGGTCTCCCGGTCCACATCGTCCTCGGGCGCCCGACGCGCATACAACTCACCGATCGCCGCCAACCGCGTTGACTCGTCAGAGATGCGCGCGAAAGGGTGATTCGTTGCCTCATTGAAAATGCGCGCGTACGCCCAGTGGATGGGGTTGACGTTGGCAGAGCGCAGAGCAATCACCGAGGCGGCTGCGATCCGCTACCAGCTGGCGAGTAAGCGCGGTAAGAGTCGGATTCTTGACGAGTTGTGCGCCAATACGGGGTGGCACCGAAACCATGCGCGCAAGGCGCTTGCAGCGTCGCTGCAGCCCAAGATCGTTGCCCCGCGCAGTGCGCGGCCGGTGAAGTACGGGCCCGATGTCATCGCGGCTTTGACGGTCTGCTGGGCAGTGCTGGGAATGCCGGCCGGCAAACGGCTCGCGCCCATGCTGGGCGAATTGGTGGCAGTGCTGCGTCATTTCGGAGAGCTGTCCATCGACGAGGGCACCGCTGAGCTGCTGGCGTCGATGTCGGCAGCCACCATCGATCGCCGCCTGGCTGATCAGCGAGCCAAATACCAGCTGCGGGGACGTGGGCGGACAAAGCCGGGATCGCTGCTCAAAAGCCAGATCCCGGTGCGCACCTGGGCCGAGTGGGACGACGCTCGACCGGGGTTCGTCGAGATCGACTTGGTCTGGCATGACGGCGGCAACCGGGGTGGAGGTCATGCATTTACCTTGACCGTCACCGATATCGCCACCGGCTGGACCGAGAACCGCTCAGTGCCGGACAAGACCGCCAAATGCGTACTAGCAGCCCTCAATGACATCGCCCGCAAAATGCCGTTCCCGATCCAGGGTGTGGACTCCGACAACGGATCAGAATTCATCAATGACCACCTGCTGGGATGGTGCCAAGGACGCCAGATCACCTTCACCCGTGCACGACCGGGCAATAAGAACGACGGTTGTCACGTCGAGCAGAAGAACTGGACGGTGGTGCGCACCGTTGTCGGCTACCACCGCTACGACACCCCTGCAGAACTGTTGCTACTCAACGAGATCTGGCAGCTGCAGTCTAGGCTGACCAACTACTTCTCCCCGCAGCAGAAACTAATCTCCAAGGTCCGCGCAGGGGCCAAAGTGTCCAAGAAACACGACACCGCCACCACCCCATTTCATCGCGCGATCGATCATCCCACCATGACCGTGGACCGCATCGTGGCGCTAACCCGGACCTACTCCCTGATCAATCCCGCCGCCACCCAACGCCAGGTCCAAGCCCTAACCGCCCAAGCTGTTCACCCTCACCACCAGCAAAGCCGCACCCGGCGCCCCATCTCCAATCACCAAGCGCGCACGTTTACGTGAGGCAACGAATCCCCCTTCGCGCGCATCTTGACGTGAGGCAACAGGCCGACTCAAACTTTTGGCAGGGTCGCGAGGTTGTGGATAACTCCGGCCGGAGTTGAAAGGTTCGGTCGCGGCGGACAGGATTCGTCAGAAGCACACAACGCTGCGGGCGCCGTGACCAGCGGCCATGTCAGTGAACGCCGTCTCGACGTCGTCGAGGCCGATCCGCCGCGTCACCAACGCCTCGAGGTCGAGCAGACCGCGGCGGGCGAGGTCGGCCAACACCGGGATGTCCCGCGGCGGGTCGCTGGCGCCGTAGACGCTGCCCTGAATTGTCTTGCCGTCGGCCATCAATGAGAGCGCTGGAAACGTCACCGATTCCTCGATCCCCGCGGCGCCCACCAAGGTGACCTTGCCGCCACGGCGGGTGGCGTCGTAAGCCGCGCGGATCGTGGTGGGCTTGCCCACGACCTCGATGCCGTGATCGACGCCGGCGCCGCCGGTCAACTCTTGCACGGCCGCGGTCAGGTCGACCTCGCTGGCATCGATCGTGGCGGTCGCGCCGTTCGCGGTCGCCGCCGGTAGTTGGGCGGCCACCCGGTCTGCGGCGATGATCGCCGCCGCACCGGCCAACCGGGCACCTTGGATCGCCGCCAAACCTACACCGCCACAACCGATTACCAGCACACTTTCGCCCGGGCGGACAGCCGCTGTGCGCATCACGGCGCCGACGCCGGTGGTCAGACCGCAGCCCAGCAGCGCGGCGTGATCCAGCGGCAGCGACTCGTCGACGGGCACTACCGCTGCGGCCGGCAGCAGTGTCTCTTCGGCCAGCGACCCGACACCCATTCCCGGCCACACCGGTCCGGCGTCGCTCTCCGCGTAAGAACCGCCGTACACATGGTCGTAGGCGTGCACGCACAGCTGCGACTCGCCGCGCAGGCAATGCGCGCACGATCGGCACGCCACCAGCCAGGTCAGCACGACGTGCTGACCCGGTGCGACGTTGGTGACGTCATCGCCCACCTCGGTGACGACCCCGGCGCCCTCGTGACCGAGCGTGCACGGCAGCAACGGCGGGATGGAGCCGTTTCGCAGCGAGAGGTCACTGTGGCACACGCCGCTGGCGGCCAGCCGGACCCGGACTTCGTGGCGATTGAGCGGCCGCAGCGCGAGCTTCTCCACCGTGGTCGGCTGGCCGAGCTCGCGCAGCACGACTGCCTTCATAGCGAGAGCTCTGTGATCTCCGTCATACCGACTTACCATGGCGGGGCGACCGCACCGGGTCAAGGAGGTAGCGCGAAATGACCGCAACATCGGCTGAGGCATCTGCCCCATCCGCGACCCTCACGATCGGCGGTCGGCCGCAGCCCGGTTTTGGCGCCAGCTATCCGATACGGAATCCGGCCCGTCCGACCGAGATCGTCGGGTATGCGCCGTCCGCCAATCTCAACCAACTCGACACTGCGGTGACAGCTGCGCGCCGGGCCGCGGCCGGCTGGCGCGCACTTGACGTGGCCGAGCGGGTCGCCGCCGTCGTCGCGGCCGCCACCGCCGCTGCTGCCCAGCTCGCCGAAATCGGTGGTGCGCAGCTGTATACCCGGGAGCACGGCAAGGTGGTGGCCGAGGCGCGTTTCGAAATCGACACCGCGCCAGCATTGGCCGCGATCTTGGGAGCGATCTCGGAGGAAGCGCTGGCGCCGGAACGGATCGACCCGCAGTCGGCCTATCCGCGGTTGCAGCGCGAACCGTATGGAGTGGCCGCGCTGGTGTTGCCGTTCAACTGGCCGCTGGCGCTGACCGTGACCAAACTGTCGTCGGCGCTGGCCGCGGGCAATACGGCAGTGGTCAAGGTGCCGCCGACCTGTCCGCTGGCGGCCCTGCAGTTCGGCGCGGCGTTCGCCGGGGCGCTGCCACCCGGTGTGGTGAACGTGCTCGCGGGCCCGGGCAGCGAACTAGCGCAGGCGCTGATCACCCACCCCGGTGTCGACGTCATCTCCTTGACCGGCGGCGTGGCCACCGGGCGTGCCGTGCTGGCGGCGGCGGCGCCGCGGCTGACCCCGGTGCTGCTGGAACTCGGCGGCAACGACCCGGCGATCATCGCACCCGACATGTCCGTCACCGACCAGCTCGTCGAGCAGTTGTTCACCGCGACGTACACCACCTGCGGTCAGGTGTGCATGGCGATCAAGCGGTTGTACGCGCCGGCCGACCGGGTCGACGAACTAGCCGATGCCGTGCTGGCGCGCTGCCGAAGCGAAGTGATCGGCGACGGGCTTGCTGACGAGGTGACGCTCGGACCGATGCATACCGCTGCCGGACGGGACCGGGTCGCGGCGCTGCTGTCCGACGCCGCAGCCCGCGGCGCGACGGTCCGGACCGCCGGCGTCCTGCGCGAGGCCGACGCCGACGACGGCGGGCACTTTGTGCTGCCGACCGTCGTGACCGATCTGGACGCGGACGCACCACTGGCCATCGAGGAGCAGTTCGGCCCGGTGCTGCCGGTGTTCGGCTACCGAGATCTTGACGAGGCGGTCGCCGCCGCGAATACCACCGAATTCGGTCTCACCGCGTCGATCTGGACGGGTGACGACGAGCTTGCGGACCGGGTCGCGGCCCAGCTGGTGGCCGGCACGGTCAGCATCAACTGTCACGGCATGGCCGCGCAGGACCCGCGGCTGCCGTTCGGTGGTGTCGGCCAGTCCGGTCTCGGCCGCGAGCTGGGGGTTGACGGCATCCGGGCGTTCACCCAGCCGCGGGCATTCGTGCGACACCCGGCGCCGCAATAAACTCCGATCTATACCCAACACTCAGCTTTGGTGTCAGGCTAATCGGCATGACAGAAGCCGAAGATTATGTCGATCAGGCGATGGCGGGTTTGGCGGAGCCGCAGCCGATGTATAAGGCGTTGCGCGAATCGACCCCGGTGTTCCGGTCGCCGCAGTCGGTCGTGCTCAGCCGGCTGGCCGATATCGAGATGGCACTCAAGCACACCGAGCTGTTCTCGTCGAACATGGATGCCGTCGATCTCGGCAATATCCGGCCGCTGATTCCACTGCAGATCGACCCGCCCGAGCATGCGAAGTATCGCCGCATCCTCGATCCGCTGTTCACCCCCCGGGAGATGGCCCGGCGTGAACCGCGCGTCACCGAGCTGGTGAACGAGATGATCGACCGGTTCGCCGATCGCGGCGAATGCGACTTCCACGAGGAGTTCGCCGTGCCACTGCCGTGCACGGTGTTTCTGCAGCTGCTCGGCCTGCCGCTGGACGACCTGGACCAGTTCCTGCAGTGGAAGGACGGTGTGATCCGCCCAGAGGGCGAGTCCGGATACGACCGCCGCCACGAGGCGACGGCACCCGCGGCGAATCAGATCTACGCCTACTTCGAGCGTGCGATCGACGACCACATCGCCAGCCCACGCGACGACGTGCTGTCCGCGCTGATCGCGGCCAGGGTCGAGGGAGAACCGCTGACGCACGAGGAGATCCTCGACATCTGCTTCCTCTTCCTGATCGCCGGGCTCGACACGGTGACCGATTCGCTCGACTGCTTCTTCGTGTATCTCGCCCGACACCCCGAGCATCGTCACCAGCTCGTCGAGCAACCCGACGTATTGCCGAGCGCCATCGAGGAGTTGTTGCGTTGGGAGACACCGGTGCCCGGCGTCGTGCGAGTCGCGACGGAAGACGTCGAGGTGGGTGGCTGCCCGATCAGCAAGGGGGAGCGGGTCAGCCCGCTGCTTGGCGCGGCGAACACCGACCCCGCCGAGTTCCCCGACCCCGAGCTCGTCGACTTCCGTCGTAACCCGAACCGGCACCGCGCCTTCGGCGGGGGCCCGCACCGCTGCCTGGGTTCACACCTGGCCCGGATGGAACTGCGGGTGGCGTTGCGCGAATTCCACCGGCGCATACCCGATTACGAGATCAAGCCCGGCGTCGAGCTGACGTACACCGCCGCGCTGCGCTCGGTGGAGTCGCTGCCGCTGACCTTTGCGGTGGCCACGTGAGTCGTGTCTGCGTGGACGCGGATCGCTGCGAGGGACATGGGCGCTGCTACACGCTGGCGCCGGACGTGTTCGATGCCGACGAGGTTGGGCACGCCGTCGTGCTCGTCGAGAACGTCTCCGATGACCTCGAAGCGCAGGCTGTCGAGGCCGAGAAGAACTGCCCCGAGGCTGCGATCACGTTGACGCGCTGAAAATCTAAGCGGTGTTATATCTACGCACGGAAGGTGCTCCGCGGGTGATGGCTCATGAGTGGGCGCACGAGTCGCGGGCCGCACAATGACCCTGCGGCGGCTCAATGTCCCGCCGAGCGAGTGGGGCGTTGAAGACATCAGTGCAGTGCGCAACGTTCTGGCCGATGTTGGCGCTGATCCCGCACTGGCCCGAGACTGGCGCGGGTCGGTCGTCCTGACCTTCGCAGAGGTACCAGAGAATTCTCCGCCCTACCTGAATCCGTCGATCGTTGCTTTCTTACAAAGTTTGTATGCAGAGTTCCCGCATCTCTTGTACTTCTTGGATCCAGATCCGGCGAACGGTGCGACCGAGGGCTACTTCGCGTCAATCGGCGCCCTCTGCGAAACCGAAATCGGAGTATGGATCATGTGGACCGATGACGTAGCAACGGCGTTCTACGAGGCACTCGCCGCGGCCGCCGAGTTCGCGATCAACTGCGGTGATGACTGGGTTGCCGTTGTCAAGGGTTACGAGTACCACGAGATCCAAACGAGGACAGCGGAGATACGCGCGATTCTCATCAGTCGTGGAGTCATACAGACCTGAACCGACCAATCCACGTCAACTTTGCATTGATTGCATTGATAGCGTTGACAGCCGCGGAAAACCGACGATAGTCGTCAGGTATGGCGCTGCTGCCGGATCCTCCTCCCCGCGAGCGGCAGCACGTCGTGATCTCCGTTGACGACCACGTCATCGAGCCGCCCGACATGTTCGACGGCCGGCTGCCCAACGCCCTGGCCGGCCGGGCGCCGCGGATCGTGGAGACCGACGACGGCCGGCAGGTCTGGCGCTATGAAGACCGCGACTACCCCAACATCGGGCTCAACGCGGTGGTCGGACGGCCGCGCGAGGACTGGAGCATGGAGGCGGCGCGCTTCGACGAGATGCGGCGTGGCTGCTGGGACATCAAGGCCCGGATCGCTGACATGGACCTGGCCGGGATCTGGGCGTCACTGAATTTTCCGTCGCTGATCGCCGGGTTCTCCGGGACCGTGTTCTGGAAGAGCGACGACCCCGAGCTGGGGCTCGCCGTGCTGCGGGCCTGGAACGACTGGCACCTCGAGGTGTGGGCCGGCAGCTTCCCGGAACGGATCATTCCGCTGCAGCTGCCGTGGCTGGCCGACCCGCAGCTGGCGGCCGAAGAGTTGCGCCGCAACGCCGCTCGCGGCTTCAAGGCGGTGAGCTTCCCGGAACTGCCCGCCCAGTGTGGGATTCCCAGCCTGCACAGCGGAGTTTGGGACCCTTTCTTCGCCGCCTGCGAGGAGACGGACACCGTCGTCTGCCTGCACACCGGATCCGCCCAGTGGGCGCCGATTCCCGCGCCGGACACCCCGTTCGAGACCATCACCACATTGTTTCCGGTCAATGGTCTGGTCGCCTGCGCAGACATGTTGTGGTCGGGCATCCCGACCCGCTTCCCGCGACTGAACATCGAACTGGCCGAAGGCGGGCTCGGCTGGGCGGCGATGCTGGCTGACCGCGCGGATTACGTGCTGGCGCACTCGGCTTCGGGCCGTGAGGGCGGAGCGTGGAAGGACGATCTGCTGCCGAGCGAGGTGCTGCGGCGCAACTTCTGGTTCTGTTCGATCGACGACCCGTCCGCCTTCGGCGCGCTGGATGCCATTGGGGCTCAGCGCATCCTCGTCGAAAGTGACTACCCACATGCCGACTCGACCTGGCCAGACACCCAGGAGGTCGTCGCGCGCAATGTCGCGGGCCTGTCCGCACAGGATGCCGCCCGGATCACCCACCGCAACGCCGCAGAGCTTTTCCGCCACCCGCTGCCCGACGACGGGTGGCTGACCAACGCCTAGCGGCGACCGCAAGCGCGGCGGAGCCGGGCGCAGCGGGTCGCCGCCATCAGGAAAGGAGACCCCTCGTGCTCGATCTGCTGATTCGTGACGCCGAGATCGTTGATGGCACAGGTGCGCCGGCGTTTCACGGTGACGTCGGTATCAGCGACGGGCGGATTACCGCGGTCGGTGATATCGATGATCCGGCCACGAAAACCGTCGATGCACAGGGTCTGACGCTCGCGCCGGGCTTTGTCGACCTGCACACCCACTACGACGCGCAACTGTTCTGGGACCCGACCGCCAGCCCGTCGGTGCAGCACGGCGTTACCACCGTGTTCGGCGGCAACTGCGGATTCACACTGGCGCCGGTGGCGGCCGACCAGCAGGACTACCTCACCCGCATGCTCGCCCGGGTCGAGGGCATGCCGCTCGACGCGTTGCGGGCCGGGCTGGACTGGCAGTGGTCGTCATTCGGCGACTGGCTCAAACGGTTCGATGGCCGCATCGCCGTCAATGCCGGCTTCCTGGTTGGGCATTCGGCACTTCGGCTGGCGGCGATGGGGGAGGACGCCGTCGGCGGTCAGGCAACGCCAAAGCAGGTCGACCGGATGGTCGCGCTGCTGCATGAAGCCCTGGCAGACGGCGCGCTTGGCTTCTCCACCTCCCAGTCGCAGACCCACAACGACGGCGCGGGCCAGCCGGTGCCGTCACGCAGCGCATCCCGCGACGAGCTGCTGGCGTTGGCGACCGGCGTCCGCGACCATCCGGGCACCACGCTCGAGGCGATCATTCCCGGCTGCCTGCAAGGATTCTCAGACGACGAGGTCGCACTGCTCACCGACATGTCGGTGGCTGCCGATCGTCCGCTCAACTGGAATCTGCTCGGTGTGTCGGCGGCCAATCCGGCCGGGCACCAGCGACAGCTGCGCGCCTCCGAGGTCGCGGCCGAGCGCGGCGGCCGGGTGATCGCGCTGACCTTGCCGCACGCCATGCAGATTCGGCTGTCGTTCCTCACTGGGTTCGTGCTCGACGGCCTGCCTGGCTGGCGCGACACGATGCACTTGCCGGTGCCCGAGCGGTTGGCCGCGCTGGCCGATCCGGAGCTGCGCCGCCGGCTCAACGACGGCGCTCAATCCGAGGAGGCCGGCATGCTGCGGGGTCTGGCGAACTGGGCGCGGTTGATCATCGTGGAGACCTTCGCGCCGCAGAACGCCGACGCGACCGGCCGCAGTGTCGGGGAGGTGGCCACGGCCCGTGGTGGGGAGCCGTTCGACACCCTGCTCGACATCGTGATCGCCGATGAGCTGCGCACCGGACTGACGCCGGCGCCGTTCGGTAACGACGTGGCCGACTGGCGGGCGCGTGCCGAGGTGTGGCGCTCGCCGCATGCCGTCATCGGCGGCTCGGATGCGGGCGCGCACCTCGACATGATGTGCGGCGCGATCTACACCACATCGCTACTCGGCCACGGCGTCCGCGAGCACCAGGTGGTGACGCTCGAGGAAGCGGTCCGGCTGCTCACCGATGTGCCGGCCCGGCTCTACGGGCTGGCCGAACGCGGCCGGATCACCCCGGGCTGGCACGCCGACCTGGTGCTGTTCGATCCGGCGACGATCGACCACGGGCCGGAGCGCACCCACTACGACTTGCCTGCCGGCGCACCACGGTTGGTCGCCGACGCCCACGGGATCGCCTCGGTGCTGGTCGGCGGCGTCGAAGTGTGCCGCGACGGCGTCGCGACCGGCGCGCTGCCGGGCACCGTGCTGCGGTCCGGCCGAGACACTCACACGGTGTCGGCCTCATGACTCGCGCCGCCAACGAATTCGACCCTGCCGAACTGCAGGGCGGATTGCTGATGCAGGTCGACAACGTGCACGAGCGGCTGCGCGAGGCACGGTCGCGCAATCGGGTGATGGTCGGCAGCCCGTTCGCCGAAGCCTCAAACGGGACAATGCAATCCGGGGTGACCGTGCTCGGATACGACGAGTGCCAGACAGTGCTCACACACCCCGACACATACTCCTCGTCGATCTACGAAAGCATCATGGGCCCGGTCATGGGCCGCACCCTGCTCGAGCTCGGCGGCGCCGAGCACCGGGCCAGCCGGGCGTTGGTATCCCCGTCGTTCCGCGCCGCGTTGCTGGACCGCTGGCGCGCCGAGTTGGTGGAGATGGTGGTCCACGAACTCATCGACGGCTTCGCGCCGCGCGGACGAGCCGAGTTGGCCCGCGACTTCACGTTCGCGTTCCCGGTGCAGGTGATCGCGCGGATCATGGGTTTACCGCGGCAGGACTACCACCGCTTCCAGCGGCTGTCGATCGAGCTGCTCAACGTGGTCTACAACTGGGATACCGGAATCGCCGCATCCGCGGCGCTGAAGACGTATTTCAGCGAGATCCTCGCCGAGCGGCGGCGCAACCCGCAGGACGACTTGATCACCATGCTGTCGCAGTCCGAGATCGACGGGGCGCGCTTGTCCGACAACGAGATCTTCGCGTTCCTGCTGCTGATCCTGCCGGCCGGAGTGGAGACGACCTACCGCGCGTCGGGCAACCTGCTGGTCGCCCTACTCACCGAGCCCGAGCAGCTCGCCGCGGTGCGGGCCGACCCCAACATGGTGCGTGGCGCTTTCGAGGAGGCGTTGCGCTGGGAGCCGCCGATCACCACGGTGATGCGGGTGGCCGCCCGCGACTGCGAGCTCGGCGGGGTCGCGATTCCGGCCGGAACGAACGTCAGCGTCAGCGTCGCTGCCGCCAACCGGGACCCCAAGCGCTACCCGGATCCGGACCGCTTCGATCCGGCCCGGCGGAACATCGCTCACCTGACGTTCGGCGGCGGTCCGCATCTGTGCCTGGGCATGCACCTGGCGCGGATGGAAGCGATCGTCGCGATCAACGCGCTACTGGACCGGTTACCGGATTTGCGGTTGGATCCGAGCGCCCCGACGCCGCGCATCTCCGGCATGGCGTTCCGATCCCCGGCGGCGCTGCCCGTCGAATTCGCCTGCGCCTAAGCGGACTCGCGGATCGACGCTTACCTCTTGTCGTTTCCGACCAGCGACGGCCGCATGATGGGCTCTTTGACGCGGTGCGTCACCGATGACCACGCCGATGGCGAATAGTGCGTCGTGACTTCCTCGAACCCGTCGATCCGGGAAACGCTGAGCACACCGGTTTCTTGATTGATCGTGAGCTTGTCGCCCTCGGCCGCGTGGACCTCTTCTCCGTTAAGGAGTCGGATGATGAACACGATGTTGTCCTCTCCTCAGAGGTCGGCCCGACCTGATCGTGTGGTCGATTGTGGGGCGCAGGCATTAACGGCCCGCAAACGCCGGATGACAAGCAGCCACGGCTAACCGTTTGGGGGGGACCCCCGCAAGTTCATAGGTTAGGCTACATTTACTAAGCGTGACCGAAGTCGGTGTCGAAACCAGCCCAGCAGGCACCCCGTCACACTCGTTCCCGTTGCCGGCCGAGATCACCCCGGCGGACCTTGCGGCCGAGGTTGCCGCGACGCTGCCGGAGCGCCACAGCGAGGAATACCTGCTCTACGAACACGACGGCCAGTGGGTGATCGCGCTCGGCGTGCTGGCCATGGTCGAGTTGGACAGCGACGAGCTGCGCATCACCCGCGACGGTGTCACGCAGCGACAAGCCTGGTCCGGCCGGCCCGGACCGGTACTCGGCGAGGCTGTCGACCGGCTGTTGCTGGAATCCGACCAGGTGTTCGGGTGGATCGCCTTCGAGTTCGGCGCGTATCGCTTCGGTCTGCAGGAGCGGTTGGCGCCCCACACTCCGCTGGCACGAGTGTTCTGGCCCCGCACCCGCATTGTGGTGACCGACGACGCGGTCCAATTTTTCGACGCCGAGGAACGCCACCGCGATGCGGTCGGCCGACTGCTCAGCGAAGGTCTGCCACCCGCGCCACCGGCATCCGGGATCGAAATCGCGGCCGACGGCACCGATTACCGTGCGCGGGTAGCCGCCGCCGTCAGCGAGATCGCCGCCGGTCGCTACCACAAAGTGATCCTCTCCCGCTGTGTCGATGTGCCCTTCGCGCTGGACTTCCCGTCGACTTATCGCCGGGGGCGGCGTCACAACACTCCTGCTCGGTCATTCCTGTTGCGGCTCGGTGGTTTTCGGGCTCTGGG
>DATJOR010000348.1:0-6183 GCA_035506875.1 Mycobacterium sp. | reverse complement strand
GTCGTAGATGTTTCCATCGTCGGTCATTCGCAAGCTGGCACTGAGCGAGGAGATGCTCGCCGAGACGCACAACTTCGTGGGCCTTGCCGCGCACCTCGAGGGTCCGATCGATGTCGACGCGTTGTCGGACGCCTTCGATCTTCTGCTCGAAGCGCACCCGGTTCTCACCGCGCGTCTGGAGCGTGGTGCCGATGGCCGTCACGAGCTCGTCGCCGATGACCTGATGCACTCGGGACTCGAAGTGGTGGAGGTTGACGGGTCTGACGTGCAAGCCCCCCCACCGCATTTCGACCAAGCCGAGTCGCTGGTGCACCTCCGGCTGTTTGTCCGTGACGGGCAAGCGCATCCCACGCTGTACGTCCATCACGCCCTCGCCGACGGCCATCACATGTACGGCCTTATCGAGGAGTTGTTGTCCTTCTACACCGATCTGGTCGCCACCGGACGCACCGGCCCGGTGACCGCCCAGCCTGCGCCGGAATCGATCGAGGCCGTTCTCGCCGACCGGGGTATCCAGAAAGGGCCGCGCTCTGGTATCGAGCGGTTCATGCCGGCGTTGTTCGCCTACGATCTTCCACCGTCCCGAAGAGCCGATACCGGCGTCAAACCTGCTTCGCCGGTGCGTGTTCCGATGGTGTCGTGTCGGCTGAGCGAAGGCCAGACGCATGCCATCGTCGAGCTCTGCCGTGCGGAAAAGCTCGGTCTGCACTCCGTGCTCTCCGCCGCGATCCTCATCGCGGAGTGGCAGGTTCGGGGCAGGCTGAACATCCCCGTCCCTTTCATCTACACGGTCGATCTGCGGTACTTCCTGTCACCGCCGGTGTCGGCGACCGGATGCACGAACCCGGTCGGGTTGGGAACCTATCTGGCCGAGATCAACCACAAGACAACGGTGATCGACCTTGCCCGCGATATCGCCGAGACCTTTCGCGCAGACCTGGACGAAGGTGTGATCCAGCAGTCCCGGCTGCACTTCAGCCCGCAATATGTCGGCAACGCGCCGGGGATGCCCGACGTGGTCCTGCTTTCCGACAACGGTCTGGTCCCGCCAGTGCGTACCCCTCCGGGGGTGGAGGTGACCGCCACGCACGGCGAGTTGTACTTCGCGGTCAGCGCCGGAATCGAGATCTACTTCACCCAGATCTACGCCGAACAGCTGAATGTCGAATATCACTCGCATGGACCGGAGCCGGAGAAGTCGATCGAGGCAATTCGCTCGCTGCTCTGCAGCTTTGCCGAGCAACACGCCGCGAGCGGCGTCAGCTAACCGGCCCGAAGGCGTAGCGGTGGTATTGAAATGTTCGGCGCAGCGGGGGCAGAGCGCGGACCAACTGCTTCATCATCCGGAAGACGCCCGACGCACGGCCGAATGTGCTCGCGTCAAAGAACGTCACAGCGGACAGCAACCGGACTCCGGAAACTCGCTCGGTGATGTCGGCCGGTTTGTTGACGGCCCAGTACAGGGTCGAACCGGACTGCCGCTGCAGTCGGTGCGTTCGCTGCGAACGGACTATGACCCAGTTGTAGAAGTCGATCTGCAGTTCACCGAATCCGAACCTGTCGACGACGTGTTGCAGCAGGGCAATACCGTCATCCTCGGTCAGGTACATGCTGATGCCTTCGGCCAACAGCAATGTCGGGCGGTCGGCCGGGATTTGGTCCAGCCAGGACGGGTCGGTCGCCGCGGTGGCAACCAGATGGTATCCCGGTCGAGTTGGAAAAACCTTCTTGCGCAGCGAGATTACCGCCGGATAGTCGACGTCGTACCATTCCACCCCGGGCCCGGGATCCAGCCGGAACACCCGGCTGTCCAGACCGCAGCCCAGGTGGATCACCGTGGCATGCTCGTGAGCGGCCAGGAATTGGGCGGCCCAGATGTCGAACTGGGCGGTTCGCACCGTCACCAGCGGCGTCCAGCGATCAGTGACCTTGATTTTGGCCCAGTCGTAGTCGATTCGTGCGACAGCGTCCTTGGCGAATCCGTCGCCCAAGATCGGTTGGTCCCAATCGGCATCCAGCGCCTTGCAGTACAGCGTGGTCAGCATGGTCTGCGCGGGACCGCTGAGGTCGACGGTAACTTTGTCGGTCACGACGCCCTAGCCTAGTGGCCGAGTTTTGACGATGGAGGTGGCATGACGGATACGACCGGCGCCGGGGGCGGCCAACGTCCGCCGCGGATTCTGCTGTTGTACTACTCCTACACGGGGCAGGCGCACAAAGTGCTCGAAGCTGCGGGGGAGGTTTTGCGCAGCCGAGGCTGCGACGTGCGGGAAGCCGAGATCAAATTCACCGATCAGCGATACGCCGAGAAGTTCTCGCGTTTCCCGATGCGTCGGGTGTGGCCGGACATGCTCAGCGTGCTGGGCGCTCAGAAACGCAACGAGACCGGTGAGATCCAAACCCCGGACACGGTGCGCGACGGAGATTACGACCTGATCCTGATCGGTTCGCCGACCTGGTGGGACAACGTCAGCATGCCGCTACGCTCCTTCCTGAAGTCGGATGAGGCACGTAAGGTGTTGTCCGGCAAGCCGTTCGCGGTATTTGTCGTGTGCCGTCAGTTTTGGCGGGAAAACCTCCAAGCAGTGCGTGAACTCGCGGAGGAGCAGGGCGGGCGATATGTCGATGAAATCCACTTCACGTATCCCGGCGACAACCTTCGTTCCATGCTGGCGTTGACCAGCTATCTCGGTTCGGGGGAGTACCGCCAGAAATACCTGGGTCTTCGCATCCCGCCGACCAACGTGCAACCCGAGCAGTTGGAGCAGACCCGGACGTTCGCGGCCCGCCTGGCGGATGGGTTGCTCGGTAAGGAATAAGGAGTTCGGTTTACTATGCCGCGTTCGTTCGATGTGTCGGCCGACTCGCCCGCAACTGTCCAACAGATTCATTCGGCGTTCAGCGACGAGGACTATTGGCTGGCCCGGCTTGCGACCATGGGTGGCAGCACCGCGCTGGAGTCGTTGATCGTCGATGACGACCAGACCGTGCGGGTGGCCACCACCCAGGACCTGGGCCGCGACCTGGTGCCCGGGATAGTCGCGAAGTTCTATCGCCGCGATCTGAAAGTCCGTCATACCGAGACGTGGAGACGGCTGGACGGTCAGCTCCACGGACAGATCAGCGTCGCGGTGTCCGGGGCGCCGGGATCCGGTTCTGGCGCCGCATTGGTGGCGCCGACGCGGGAAGGTTCGCGGCTGACGTTTGAGGGAAGCGTGGAATTCAAAGTGCCACTTGTCGGCGGCACGATCGAGAGCTTCATCGCGCGCGAATTCGCCCGAGGAATCCCGGACATTCCGCACTTCATCACTAAGTGGGTTACCGAGCACGCCTGATTTCAGTTGGCGAAAACTTTGAGGTAGGAAACGATATGACCGACGCACCGGACTCCACCTCGCCGTACTCCGATGCGTTCCGGATGGCACCGGCGACTGCCGAGTCGCTCGCCGGCCTCAACATGCCATTGCTCGACGCGATGACGACTCAACGAGCTGTGCGACGCGTTCATCCCGACCCGGTCGACGACGCGGTGGTGTTGAAATGCATCGAATTGGCCCTGCGGGCGCCGACCGGCGCCAACGGGCAGAACTGGGAGTTCATCGTCGTCAAGGATCGCCGGGTGATGAGCAAACTCGCCCGCCGCTACCGCGAGGGCTGGAAGTACTCCTACGGCGGGCTGCTCAAAGGCGCCGGTGACCACGACGAGTCGATAGCGAAGGTCATTCGTGCTGCTCAGTGGCAGGTCGACCACTTCACCGAGATCCCGGTCCTGGTGGTGGCCTGCCTGCGACTGACCGTCCGCGAGGGACGGGTGCCGTTTTCGCTCATGCCCCATGCCGCGGTGTCGGGATTCTGGGGGTCGATCTATCCGAGCGTGCAGAACTTGTTGCTCGCCGCCCGCGCCATGGGTTTGGGCGCGTCGCTGATCACCTTGCCGCTGTGGCGACCGGGGCGCGCACGAAAAATCCTCGGCCTACCCCGCTCGGTGACGCCGTGCTGTGTGGTAGCGCTCGGCTGGCCCCGCGGCCGCTACGGACCGACGACCCGCAAGCCCGTCGAGCAGGTGGTGCACCTCGACGCCTACGGCAACCGCGCCTGGCTCGGAGCCGGCTCCGCGGCGCCCCGCTGATTTGTCCAAGATATTGGACGAATCACCCCGTTTATTGCACGCGACGACAATTTATGTGAGTCTGATCACGGATTTTTTACGGCGGAATTGTTTCAGTTTCTGTCCAAACTTAGATTCTCTTAGTGTAAGTTCAGATCGCGTTGCGTCATCGAAACTGAAGGGGGGCGCCATGCAGGCCGCTTCGCGTCCGTATGTCATGGCAGCTGCGGCACTCGCGGCGACCAGCATGGTCGCCGTCACACCGCTCGCGACCAAAGCTGGGGAACTTGCCGCGGAACTTCCTATCCGCCAGATCGCGACGCAGCTCGTCGACGCCGAGTCACTGGCCAATGTCCCGCTCAACCTGTTCTACGACCTGATCAACATTCCGGCCAACGAGCTTTATGCGACGCAGTTCTTCACGGACAACCTGTTTATGGCCGGCCCGTGGTTCGTGGTCAGCCCGACGAACCTGTGGGGCGTCGACCCCGGAGACCCGACTCACTTCATGTCGGTAACGAACTTTTTGGTTCCGTTCCCAGCACTGAGCGGAATGGATGCACCCGAAACCGACTTCAGTGGGGGTCTGGGCCAGCAGCTCTGGGGCCTGGTGGCGACCGAGCTCCCGACGAGTTCTGGCTGCGACGAGCTGGCCTGCGCGCCGCTGGAGCCGGAGAGCCCCATCACCGGTATGACCGGAGTCGATTTCTACGCATGGCTGGGGCAAATCCTGACCGGGCAGGAGAAGTTTCCCCTGTTCGACACCTGGTTCCAGAACCCGAACATATTCAGCCCGTATTTCTTCAATCCCGCCTTAGACGCCCAGACCGACCCTTCGTCTAGTGTGGCCAGCGGTCAGGTCTATCCCTTCGACGGCTGGTCAACCCTGTCCACGTCTAATCTGCTGGGCGGCGAGGGCATCCCGGGCACGGGGGCAGCCAACGGCGATTTGGGCTACTACATGCCATGGTCCGGCGAAACCTACACGTTTGAACCGTGGGTCCCGTTCGAGAACTTCTTCAACAGCTTGATGGAGACGCCGTCCACTAGCGGTCTCGACGGCACCGGCATCGACCCGATCTATGGCGACCCGACCGAGATCATGCAAACGTTCCAGGCTTTCCTCGCCGGGTTGATGATGTTCGATCCGTTCACTCCGGGAAGCCCGTTCTGCCCGGGGGAGTGCACCTCAGTCACCACCGCCGGACTGGACTACCCCGACCTGATCAAGGACATCAACAACCTCACGCCGGGCGGCAACCCGGTGATCAACGAATGGCTGGCCGACTATGCCAACGGCACGGCCAACGTCCCCTCAGAAGCAACTATCCAGAACTCCATCGCGCTGCTCCAGAACAACAGCTTCTGGGACTTCCAGAACGCGCCCTACGTTGGCGAAAACACCCCGGGCACATTCGATCTCGCCACGTTGGCGCCGGAGTTCCATCAGTTCTGGACGGAACTCGGCTTCACCGTTCCGGCTCTGGATGACCCGAGTGCCTACGCAAGCTCGGGGGCGGAGGCGAGTGCGGATATAAACGCAATTCTGGGGCCGTTGGCCGACGTGTTCGGCTCGAGTGCCGTCAACCCGTTCGCGGACGCCAGCCAAATGGGAATGGACCTGCTGAACCTCTTCTCGCTCGGCGCCTTGTAAGCCTGGGGCCGGGCCTGCCGCGTTAGGTCTTGAGGCCCTGCATCATGACCCGATCCCACATTCGGTCGGTCAGCAGGGATCGGGCCAGCACGGAGGCCTTCCCCGACGCACCGACGATGTAGCGGGGCTTGGGGTTTCGCGCCTCGACGGCCCGGACGACGGCGCGGGCGACAGTGTCGGCGCTGACCATCATGCCGGGCGTCTTGGTCAGGGCCCGGGTTGTGTCGGCGTAGCGGCGCTTGAACTCGCCGTACGGATCGTCATCGGAGTATGAGTGCGTCGCTTCGAGTTGGGACTGGACGAACCTGGTGCGTACCCCGGTTGGGTCGATCAACACGACGCGGACACCGAACTGCGCTACTTCGGCCCGCAGCGCAAGCGAAAGCGCCTCGACGCCGTATTTGGCGATGTGATAGGCGCC
>DATJOR010000347.1:0-6310 GCA_035506875.1 Mycobacterium sp. | reverse complement strand
TTGGGCGCCATTCCCACCTGACCCTTCACCAAAACTTTCTTGCCGCGGAATTCACGAATCTTCTCCGTTGGCGCCGCGGGCTGGGCCCCACCGGTCTTGTCGATATGCTGGTCGCCTGGTGGCGGTGATCCGGTTGGGGATGCATCCGTGCAGCGCTGGACGGTGGCCCTGGAGCCGGTTTTCGACAAGTCGTAAAACGATATGACAAAACCCGCCTGACATGCCAACTTGATCAATACTAACCCGCCGGTCGGGGGTGCCGCTTTGTTGCGGCGGCACCGCTGAGCCGCTTTGCCGGGTGGGCGTGTACCGCTGGACATTTGGGCCCCTTGGAGGGCGTTTGCAGAGCAGATGGCCGTCGGCTGCACCAGCGCTGTTCGCGCAAGAAATTTGCTGTGATCGCCGTCAAATGGGGCGCAAATCGCCGGCGGGGTCACTTGGGGCGACCAAGGGCCGGTGACGCACCTCACCATAAGGCGTGGCAGCGCGGCTGCGCGGGCCGATATGGGTCGTCATCGTCGGTCATTGTCGGTCATCCGCCCATGCCTGAGCCACAGTTGGTGAACTTTGGGACAGAAGTTGCGGAAATTTCTTCGCGAGCCGGTTACGAAGAACAGCGGACCGGATAACCGCCCAGCTCGGCCAACGACCGTAACCGGCGCAGCGCGTGAGCGCGCCCGCGCCCGGCTTCGGGGATGACGACACCGGCCCACATCCCCTCGGCGCGGGGCATCTCGCAGGCCTCCCGCGCGCACAGCCATCGGCGTGGGCAGTCACGGCACAGTGCCTTCGCCTGGTCATCGATCGCCGTCATCCAGCGGTCCGGATCGGCGACGCAGGCGCCGACGACGGTGTCCAGTGACGACGCTTCGGCCAGCGATCTGGTCATCACGCTGCCTCCCGATTGGCCTTTCGATTAGGCGGCACTGCCAGCCTCTTTGGTGGCGGGCGGTGCACCCACAGTGCGTCGGGGCCGAGTCGCGTCGCAGCCACCTGCCGGTATCGTTTTGGGCTAATCGAGTCTCGTTTGGTCTCGTTTTGCCCTAGCCTGTTGATGTGACCATTGCGCTGAAGTCACTGCTGCAGCAGCGGCACCTGCACGAATATTCGGAGTTCGTCGCCGAATATGACAGGCGTGCAAAGGAATTGGATCTGCCTCGGCACGCCTCGGCACCCACGAAGGCGCAATATTATCGCTGGGTCGGAGGCCACATTCAGAACCTCCCGCGGGGCTATCACTGCCTGGTGCTGGAGCGGATGTTCCCCGGCTGGACAGCACGAGAGCTGTTCGACCACAGCGCAACTCCACGCACGCCGGCCACCACCGAAACATTGCTGGCGTCGTACGCGCCCGCGATCAACCCCGCCCAGTTGGCGGGCCTGTGGATTTCCTGTTTCGTGTTCGACGGCACCAAACATCATGTGGACCTGTCGACCGTCACCGTCACCAAAAGCGTTGTGTCGGCGCGTAATTACCCGCCCGAACCGCGGGCCGAAGGTCACGCCACCGGTTTCCGCAACGAGGTCGCCGCGGAACTGTTCGGCAGGCACTTGATCGGGCGCTGGCGCAATCTCAGCGACAGCTACTTCTATGGTTCGCTGCACCTCGCGGTACTTCCCGGCGAAGCCATGCTCGACGGCTACTACACCGGGTTCCTCAGTGACAGCCAAGTCGTTGCCGAACAATGGCGATGGGTCCGCGTCGAACCACGTTCGGCGGAAGGCGTCGACCTGCACGCCGTGGTGCTCGGTGAGCCGCAACACATCTACGATGCGGTTGTCGGGCGTAGCCGCTTCGATGGACCCATTCCGCTCGCGCAGCTAACGGAGAATCCATGAGCTTGGCCAAACAGGACGTGCGCAAGCTCATCGACGTCTACATCCGCGCGTGGACCACCCAGGACCCCGACCTGATCGTCAGCGTCTTCACCCCGTCCGCGACCTACCACGAACGGGTGCTGGCGGAGCCCATCCGCGGCCACGCCGGGATTCGGGCGTACTGGAAGACCAAGGTCGTCAACGAACAGGCCCGCATCCAGGCCGAGTTGCTCAACCTCTATCTCGACGGCACGACGGCGATCGCCGAATGGGAAGCGCGTTTCGACGACCTCGTCAAAGGCCACCGCAAGCGGATGCGCGAGGTCGCCATCCTCGAATTCGATGGCGATCGGATTGCCAGCTTGCGGGAGTACTGGGCGTCCGAGCGCGTGAGCTCATGAGCGAGCACGACGACTTCCTGCGGGAGCGGCTGGACGGGATGCGGCCGGTGCCGCCCAGCGGTCCCCCACCGCGACCGCCGCAGCCGCCGCTACGGCCCGCTCCGACGCGACCGGCTGCCGGGGCGCACCGCCAGTCATGGAGCATCGACCTATCACCGCCAACGCCCCGACCCCCGCGCCCGAGCCCCAGATACGGGTGGCGTCGCATCGTCTACCGGGGCACTTTCGGCCTGATCAACCTCGGGCTGTCGGCGGCGGAAAAGCAGGAAGCCGCCGACGAGGCCACCATCGGGTCGGCGCTGCAAGGCAACTACAAGGTTGGCGTGCTCGGCAAAGGCGGGGTGGGGAAAACCACCATGGCTGCAAGCGTTGGATCGATCTTCGCCGAGCTGCGCCGGCAGGACCGGGTGGTAGCCGTCGACGCCGACACCGCCTTCGGCCGGCTTGGCAGCAGGATCGACCCGCGGACCAGCGGCTCGTACTGGGAACTTGCCGCCGACCGGAATCTGCAGTCGTTCGCCGATGTGACGTCGCGGGTCGGCAGCAATGCTGCAGGCCTCTACGTGCTGGCCGGGGAACCGACGGCCGGCCCGCGCCGCGTGCTCGATCCCGCGCTCTATCGGGAGGCCACGTCGCGGCTGGACCGTCATTTCACGATCGCGATCATCGACTGCGGCTCCACCATGGACGCGCCCGTCACCCAAGAGGCGCTGAGCGACCTCGACGCGCTGATCGTGGTGTCGTCGCCGTGGGCGGACGGCGCTTCCGCGGCCGCGCAGACGATGGAATGGCTGGCGGCACATGGTCGTACCGGCCTGCTGCAGCGCACGGTGGTGGTACTCAACGATTCTGACGGGCACTCCGATAAGCGGACTCGTTCGGTCTTGGCGCATCAGTTTCTCGACCGCGGCCAGAAGGTGGTGGAGGTGCCGTTCGATCCGCACCTGCGGCCCGGCGGCGTCATCGACGTGCGGGACGAGATGGGGCGCAAGACGCGACGTGCGTTCCTCCAGATCGCCGCGGCGGTCGCGGGATTCTTCGCGTCGCGGCCCGAGGAGAAGCGGGAAAACCGCTACCTAAGCTAGGGCCGGCCGTCGGCGAATCGCGCCGACGGGTCCGCGGTGGCTTCGATCTTGGTGACCAGGTTTTCGGCGATGGTCAGCACGATCACGGCGAACAGCCGTCGTTCGGCGAACGCCAGCAGCGCCGGTTGGCCCGCGGGACCGCTGACCACCGTCACACCCGGCCCCAGATAGCGCAGCAGGTTGACCGCGACGTCGTGCGGGCCATGGTTGATCTGCGGTGGCAGCGGTGGATCGGTGAGCACCGTCCCGACGCCCCAGACGGTCGGGTCCAGCACCTCGGCCAGCGCCTGCAGATCGCCGTTGCTGCAGGCCGTGATGAATTTCTCGGTGACCAGCTGCTGCTCGGCGACCGGCACGGCGCCCGGTTTCGGTTGCGCCACAGCGAATTTCGCGCGTGCGCGGCGCGCCAGCTGTCGACAGGTGCCTACCGGCCGGCCCACCGTCTCGGCGATCTCGTCGAAGGGGACCGCGAACACGTCGTGCAACACAAATGACACCCGCTCGGCCGGACTGAGCCGGCGCAACACCTCCAGCAGCGCCGTCCGCACCTCGTCGTCGAGGGTGACCCGGTCGGCCGGGTCCAGCCGGCGGGATTGGTTGAGCGCGGCCACCTCTGGATCGATATCGCCGGGCCGCTCGTAGCGGGCGCGAGCCGACCGCACCTGGTCGAGGCACAGCCGGCCGATTACCACCGTCAGCCAGGCGCGGATGTCGTCGATCGCATCGAAGTCGGCGCGCGCGAGCCGCAGAAACGCCTCCTGCGCAACGTCTTCGGCGTCTCCGACGTCGCCCAGCATCTGATTCGCCAGATTCACCAGGTATGGGCGATGGCGACGCCATGCCTCGGCGACCTGGTCTTCACCGAACTGCGGTTGGCTCATTCATTCACGACGATCTGGCACCAGAAAAAGTTACGCGTTCTCCTCGGTAACTTTTCCATCTTCCGCCCCGTCGTAGATCAAAAGCACGTCAACAGAGGAGATCATCATGACGATCGTGGTAACCGGGGCGACCGGCAATGTCGGACGCCCGCTGGTGTGCGAACTTGCCGCCGCGGGTGCACAGGTGCGAGCGGTCACCCGCTCACCGGAGACCGCCGGATTTCCCGACGGCGTCGAGACGGTGCGCTCACCGGTCGACGCGCTGGCCGGTGCAACCGCGGTGTTCCTCAATTCGCGCGCGCTGGGCAATGGCCCCGGCGACCTGGAAAAGTTTGTTACGCTGGCCCGCCGTCGTGGGGTTACCAAGCTGGTCGCGTTGTCGGCCATCAACGCCGACGACGACTTCTCGCGGCAACCGTCGCGGTTCCGCGGCGACCGCAACAAAGAGGTCGAACAACTTGCCGTCGACTCGGGCCTGGACTGGGTGAGTCTGCGACCGTCGGTATTCGCGTCGAACTTCGTCGGTATGTGGGCAGCGCAGATTCTCGCCGGCGACGTCGTCGGAGGACCCTACGCCGCGGCGTCGGCCGCGCCGATCGTCGACGCGGACATATCCGCGGTGGCCGCTCAGGCGCTCCTGACCGATGAGTATGTCGGACAACGGATCCCGCTGACCGGGCCGCAAGCGCTTACGAATTCCGAGCTGGTGCAAATCATCGGCCGTGTCCTGGGTCGCCCGTTGCGCTACTTCGAAGTGTCAGCGGATGTCGTGCGGGAGCGCTTCATCAGTTTGGGCCTGGGCGCCGAATTCGCCGACGCCTATGCGGCGATGCTCGCCGACTCGCTGGACAAGCCGGCGCTGGTTACCGGCGAAGTGGAGAAGATCACCGGCCGTCCCGCGACCACTTTCGCCCAATGGGTAGCTGAGCACCGGCAGCTGTTCACCAAATAGCTGACGAAATAGACAAGGAGACAAGCTATGTCTGATCCCCGCCCGCCGCGCTACCTCAAGCCGATGAACAAGGTGATGATGGCCGTGCAGAAGCTCGGCATCCCCACCGGTCCGGCCATGGTGCTGACGGTGCCCGGACGAAAGTCGGGCCAGCCGCGCAGCACTCCGATGACACCGTTCGAGTTCGACGGTGGTCTGTATGTGGTCGCCGGTTATCCCGGTGCGGACTGGGCCGCCAATGCCCGGGCCGCCGGCACCGGCACGCTCAGCCGGGGCCGTCGCTCCCGGCCCGTCAAGATCGTCGAACTGACTGCGGCGCAAGCGCGCCCGGTACTTCGGGCCTTCCCGGTCCACGTCCCGGTCGGTGTCGCGTTCGCAAAGCGTTCCGGCATGGTCGTCGACGGCACCTCGGACGAGTTCGAGGCGCTGGCCGGACGCCTCATAGTGTTCCGGTTCGACCCAGTCGCCAATTAGCGAGGCAGATGCTCAAAGCTGGATCGGCACATGCTTTTCCGCGCACGCGTCGACGACCGCCGCGACGATGTCCTGGGTGCGCAGCGTCTCCAGATCTTCAACGGTCACCGAACCCTTGTCGGTTCGGTGCTGGGCGGCCACCCGGGAATCGCGGAGCCGCTCAGCGCGCTCGACGACGTTGCGGGCGAACCGGCCGTTCTGCATCACGTCGATTCCGTGGCTGCCGTTGGGCGCCAGATAGGCCCGCAGCGTCTTACAGGCAATGTTGAGCGCCTCGCGGGCCGCGGGCTCGATCACCGTCGCGCGCGGTGCGCCGTAGCGGACGGCGATCTCCACCAATTCGTCGGGGGCGTAGGACTCGAAGCGCAACTTGCGGTTGAACCGCCCCGCCAGACCCGGGTTGACGGTGAGGAATTCGTCAACTTCCTTCTCGTAACCCGCACCGATGAAACAGAAGTCGAACCGATGCACCTCGAGGGCGACCAGCAGCTGGTTGACCGCTTCCATGCCGATCATGTCCGGTCGGCCGTCGTGGTGGCGCTCCACCAATGAGTAGAATTCCCACTTATCGGCGGCCTCGCTCAGTTCACGAAGAACCGATTCGACGAGATCTTTATCGCTTAGCTGCGCGCGACTATCTGGCCCCGGCACCATGACAGTATGTAAACCCCTCCGACCAGCGTCAATTCATTCTCGGCA
>DATJOR010000346.1:0-12146 GCA_035506875.1 Mycobacterium sp. | reverse complement strand
CACGTTTTCCCAGGTAAAGCTACACCGGGAGCTAGCCTCTAATCGCGAAATAGGTTGAGCGGCTGCTAGCAGCAAATTCAGCTTTGCCGGCGAAAACGCCAGGCGAATTGTTTTTGACCGCTAGTTGGCTCTGCTACTGCTGCTGCCGCTGCTACTGCTACCGAGGCCGCCGCCGCTACTGCTACTGCTGCTGCCGCCGCTGCTGCTGCCGAGGCCGCCGCCGCTGCTGCTGCCGAGGCCGCCGCCGCTGCTACTGCTACCGCCAGCGCTGCTGCCGAGGCCGCCGCCGCTGCTGCTACTGCTACCGCCAGCGCTGCTACCAAGGCCGCCGCCGCTGCTGCTACCGATGCCGCCGCTGCCAAGGCCGCCGCTGCTACCAATAGTGCTGCCGCCGCTGTTGTCTCCGTTGTTGTTGCCGCTGTTGTTGCCGCTGTTGCCATTCTCTGTCGTTGGCTGTGGTGTTGGCGTGCCTGTTGGTGGTGCTGGTGTATCCGTTGTTGGTGGTGCCGGTGCATCCGTTGTTGTTGGCGTTGGCACGTCCGTTGTTGTCGGTGTTGGTGTTGGTGTGTCGGTTGTTGTTGGCGTAACCGTCGTTGTCGGTGTGTCTGTAGTTGTTGGTGTCGGTGTGTCGGTCGTTGTTGTTGGCGTTGGTGTGTCCTGTGTCGTTGTAGTTGCGCGAACCGACACGATGTTCAGCGCGGCTCTGCAACCTGCTAGCCAGTCGTCCGAATCTGTCGTGTTGAGGCCCTTAGGCGCATTCACGAGGCACACGCTGTCAATACTTGGCGACGTTTGGCCCGATGCCCTGAATTGGTTTTTGATACCCCAGTCGTAGCCCGCTTGCCAGGAATCGTGGTCGGCGTGGGACACGCCACAGGCGGTGAGGGCGGCTGCGACTAGCAGACCAGTGGTCGAGCGCACGATCTTCATAGGTCTTAGTCCTTTAGTGTCGTGACCGTGTTTAGGAAGCCGAACGTCGGAAATTGGCGCGGCATCCTAAACTTTGAACCTCAGCCTATTGCGGACAGCAGATTTGTATCGCCGAATCAACAATTGTGATAGCCACCGTGTGCGCCAGCCAATTGCACGTGAATGCCCACGACGGGAGTAAGGCGCGCTAGTAGTTTTCCTGTGGCCGAATTCCGGTGGGAGTACAGGAGTCGTTCAGCGGTATTTACCAAAAACGTCGAGCCACTGCTCGGGAATCGCATCAGGTCGATAAACACACGACGCCCGCTCCGCCAACCGGCGAAGCGGGCATCCAGTGAATGGCTTTTACACCGGGATCATCCTCACAGTGGAATCCAGACTCCGAAGAAGTTGAAGCCCCACTGGTTGAACTGTGGATTCCAGAACGGGGTTTCGTTGTAGCCCCAGTAATTGATCGGGCCATAGTTCCACGGTCCACCAGGCGGTGGAAGCGGCCTGTCCCAGGCCGGCCGCGGCGGCGCGCCGGGACCCCATGGCGCGGGTCCGTCGCCCCAGGGAGCGCCGTGGAAGTAGCCGCGCTGGTCATCCCCGCGCCATGGACCACCTGGTCCACCCGGACCGCCGGGTCCGTGGAATCCAGGTTCGCCGGGTCCACCCGGCCCGCGGTCACCAGGGCCGGGACCGTGATTACCGAGTCCACCGGGACCACCCGGCCCGCCGGGACCACCCGGTCCGCCGGGACCGTGGTCGCCGGGGCCACCTGGGCCGCCGGGGCCATGACCGCCCGGCCCGCCAGGTCCGGGGCCGCCCGGACCGCCGGGTCCGCCTGGGCCGCCGGGTCCGTGTCCGGGGTCGAGCGGTGCGGGTGCGCCGTGGCTAGCCGCGGGCGGCGCGCCGTGGTCGCCACCGGCACCGGGAGCGGCGCTGGCCGCACCGGCACCGACCCCCAACGCGGCAGCGCCAAGAGCGCCGGCGATGGTAGCCCCGGCCATTAGTCGCTTGATATCCATTGTCCTTCACCTGCTTACTTGTGTATTCAGTGGACGGTTGCCCCCCCAACGCCTCGAACGCTAGATAGCCAGCCTATGAATCAGCTACGAGCGGCCTCTGGAAAACTTTTGCTCGATCGCCCGGTCATCGCAGCGCGCCGGAAAAACCTGTCCTGAACTGGAAAGACATCAGCTAATGGCAGGCATAAAAACAGACGACAACGTCACACATTGTGTTGCGCACGGTGCGATCGGGAACCCAAACCGCCATGGAACTCACAGGGCACGACCTTGCCGTCCGCATGGCGGAACTCGCACGGATGTTCGCCCCGCCGCCACCGGTGGAAGAAGTCCTCGCCGGTGTCACGTCCGCAGCGGTGGAGCTGATACCCGGGGCCGATATGGCTGGTGTGTTGCTGAAGACGACGGGCGGCAAGTCGACGTCCGTGGTCGACACATCCGAACTGGTTCGTCGCCTCGACGAGGTGCAGGACCGGCAGCAGGAGGGGCCGTGCCTGGATGCGGCGAACGACGAACTGGTCGTGCGAACCAATGACTTTGCGACCGAAACACGCTGGCCCAAATTCGCGCGCGCGGCTGTGGCCGCGGGCGTCCATAGCAGTATGTCGTTCAGGCTCTACGGCTCTGCCCAAACCGCGGGTGCGCTGAACATTTTCGGTACGGAACCCAACGCGTTCAGCTCAGAATCCGAAGCGATCGGCCTGGTTCTCGCCTCCCATGCCGCTGCCGCCATCCTCGCCAGCCGCCATGGCGAGCAGCTCCGGTCAGCGGTGGCTAGCCGCGACGCCATCGGCCAGGCCAAAGGCATCATCATGGAACGCTTCAACGTCGACGCCGTGCGGGCGTTCGAGATGTTGCGGCAGCTCTCCCAGAACGGCAACGTCCCGCTGGTTGTCATCGCCCAGCGGGTGATCGACACCCGGGGCGACTAACGCGAATACGGCATAAGCGCAGCTAGAACGCCCGCGTTTGCCTTGCGCATCGGCGGGATGCGGCGAGCGTCCCGCTCAGTAAGCCGCGGCAATAACTGCGGCCGCCTCGTGGTTCATACTGGTTACAGCAATGAGCCGGCATCGGGCTCGTGATCTCTAAATGAGTGGGTGGCGGCGATGACGAGGTTGGACTCCGTCGAGCGGGCGGTTGCCGACATCGCGGCCGGGAAGGCTGTCGTCGTCATCGACGACGAGGATCGGGAAAACGAAGGCGATCTCATCTTCGCCGCCGAGAAGGCCACCCCGGAAATGGTCGCATTCATGGTCCGCTACACCTCCGGATATCTGTGCGTGCCATTGGACGGTGCCATCTGCGACCGGCTGGGTCTGTTGCCAATGTACGCGGTCAACCAGGACAAGCACGGCACCGCTTACACCGTCACCGTCGACGCCAAAAATGGTGTAGGAACTGGTATTTCGGCTTCAGACCGCGCCACCACGATGCGGTTACTGGCAGACTCGGGCAGCGTTGCCGACGATTTCACTCGCCCCGGACACGTAGTTCCATTGCGCGCCAAGGACGGTGGCGTCTTGCGGCGGCCCGGCCACACCGAAGCGGCCGTCGACCTTGCCCGGATGGCCGGATTATCGCCCGCCGGTGCAATCTGCGAAATCGTCAGCCAGAAGGACGAGGGCGCGATGGCGCAGACCGACGAACTACGGGTCTTCGCCGACGAACACGGTCTGGCGCTGATCGCCATCGCCGACTTGATCGAGTATCGCCGCAAGCACGAGAAGCACATTCAGCGCATCGCCGAAGCGAGAATCCCCACCCGGCACGGCGAATTCCGCGCGGTCGGCTACAGCAGCATCTACGAAGACGTCGAACACGTGGCGCTGGTAAGAGGTGAGATCGCCGGGCCGAACTACGACGGCGACGACGTGCTGGTGCGGGTGCACTCGGAATGCCTGACCGGCGACGTGTTCGGTTCACGGCGCTGCGACTGCGGGCCGCAGCTGGATGCCGCGATGGCCATGGTCGCGCGCGAAGACCGCGGCGTCGTGCTCTACATGCGCGGTCACGAAGGCCGCGGCATCGGATTGATGCACAAGCTGCAGGCCTATCAGCTGCAGGACGCCGGCGACGACACTGTCGACGCCAACCTCAAGCTCGGACTGCCTGCCGACGCAAGGGATTACGGCACCGGTGCACAGATCCTCGTCGACCTCGGTGTCCGTTCGATGCGGCTGTTGACCAACAATCCGGCGAAGCGAGTCGGGCTGGACGGGTACGGCCTGCACATCATCGAGCGCGTACCGCTGCCGGTGCGGGCCAACGCGGAGAATATTCGATACCTAATGACCAAGCGTGACCGGATGGGTCACGACCTGATCGGGCTCGACGACTACGACGAATCGATTCATTTCCACGGCGAATTCGGGGGAGCTCTATGAGCGGTGCCGGTGTACCCGACATCGGGGCACTCGACGCCTCCGCAGTCAAGCTGGCAATCGTGGCGAGCACATGGCATAAGCAGATATGCGACGCGTTGCTGGCCGGCGCCTGCAGAATCGCCGACGACTGGGGCGTCAAGGATCCGACGGTGGTCAGGGTTCGCGGCGCAATCGAAATTCCCGTGGTCGCGCAGGCCGTAGCCCGTAACCACGACGCCGTCGTCGCGTTGGGTGTGGTGATCCGCGGCGAGACACCGCATTTCGACTATGTCTGTGATGCGGTGACCCAAGGGTTGACGCGAGTCTCGCTGGACGAGTCCACGCCGGTGGCCAACGGGGTGCTGACCACCAATAGCGAAGGTCAGGCCCTCGACCGCGCTGGGCTACCGGAGTCCGCCGAGGACAACGGCGCCCAGGCTACCGCTGCGGCGCTGAGCACCGCGCTGACCCTGCGCGAGCTGCGCGGAAAGCCGTGACCGTCAAGCCCCAGGACAGCTGGGATGCGCAGATTCGTCCGCATCTGACGCCGTATTTCGCCTATGGCGCGGCATTCGTGATCGTGGCGGCACACATCGCGGTCGGCCTGCTGCTCAAGATCAAGTCCAGCGGCGTGGTCTTCCAAACCGCCGACCAGGTGGCGATCGCGGGGCTGGGTTTCGTGATCGCCGGTCTTGTGCTGCTCTTCGCCCGGCCACGGCTGCGGGTCGGTGCGGCGGGGCTATCGGTACGCAATATGCTCGGCGACCGGCTGGTGCCGTGGTCGGACGTCGTCGGTGTGTCGTTTCCGGCCGGGGCACGGTGGGCGCGCATCGATCTGCCCGACGACGAGTACATCCCGCTGATGGCGATCCAGGCCGTCGACAAGGACCGTGCCGTAGCAGCGATGGACACCGTACGAACGTTACTCGCGCGATACCAGCCCGACCCGGGCGCAGGCTGATCCAAGCTCAGCATCGAGCGCCGCAAGCCAGCCGTCCACTCAGTTAGAGCCCGGTCCGAGGCTTAAGTCGATGTGAAAACGCGCCGCATCACGGTGTGTGCCCGTCGAACCCAAGAACGGTCGCCATGGCGCTGCACGCTTGGCGGCTCAAACGTCAATTAACGGCTACCAAAATCTGTTTCGAAGGTTTGACATCTGGCGCAAACCGGGCGGAGCAGGGGTAGCGTCCGCGAAAAGACCTGGCAGTGGAGGTTCGACGGCTGGTGCAAACGGGGAGCGGTTGGCCGATAGTGGCCCGCGATCGCGAGTTGCGCCGGGCGTTGGCGGCACTCGAGAATGACGCGGAGTTCCATGGCGTGGCGTTGGTCGGCGATAGCGGGGTTGGCAAATCGACCCTGGCTCGCGCGCTTGCCGACACACTCGAGTCGGGCGGCTCGACGGTGCGGTATGTGCTGGGCACCCAAACCGGGTCCACGGTGCCGTTGGGCGCGTTCTATCGGTCGGTGACGGTTGAGGCAGCACACGAACCCGCTGCGATGCTGGCCGCCGCGCATAGAACCCTTGAGCGCGAACAGAATCTGGTCGTCGTCGTCGACGACGCGCAGTTGCTCGATCCGTTGTCGTCGACGTTGGTGCACCAACTTGCCGCCGGCGGTAGTGCGCGATTGATCGTGACGATCCGGTCCGGCGACCCGGTATCCGATGCGATAACAGCGCTTTTGAAAGAGCGGTTGTTGCTGAGTCTGCGTATTGAGGCATTCACCCGGGAGCAGACCGAGTCGCTCGCCAGCGCCGTGCTCGGCGGCGTGCTCGATACCCGGCTGATCACCGAGTTACATGGCCGGACCGCGGGTAGCCCGCTGCTGCTGCGCGGCTTGTTGAGCGCGGGTCGGGAAAGTGGTGTGTTGGTGTGCACGGATGCGGGCTGGCAACTTCGAGGTGCGCTGCGTGCCGACCGCCAACTTTACGACATGCTGGAGTTTCGTCTGCAGTCCTTCGCGCCGGAGGAATTGGAGGCGGTCGAGATCTTGGCGGTTGCGGAGGTGCTGGACTGGGAGATTCTGCGTGGCCTTTGCGATGCCGACGCGGTGGGACGCCTCGAGCGCCGTGGAATAGTCCAGGTGGTTGCCGACGGATTCAACACGGTGGCGCGGCTGTATCACCCCCTCGTGGGTGAAGCGGCAATCCGGCTCGCTGGAGTGGTGCGTTCGCGGCAGCTCAATGGCATGCTGGCACAACAACTTCGGAAGCGTCTTGAGGCAGAAGTACAGCGCTCGGGGTTGCCCGATGTGCGCGCTCAAATTCGGGTGGCGCAGTTCATGATGCGCAGCGATCTGACGCCAGACCTCGATGTGATCATCAACGCGGCGGCGAGCGCGATGACCATGTCGAACTCCGCTTGCGGTGAGGAGTTGGCCAGATTCGCGTTCGATCGCGGCGGTGGTCTGCCGGCCGCGATCGTGCTTGGTAGGGCGATGGCCTGGCAGGGTCGGGGCGACGAGACCGAGGCAATGCTCGCCGACGTCACCCCCCCCGATGGCGCCGATGAGTGGCTGATCCTGCATTGGGGTGGACTGCGAGCCTTGAATCTGTTCATTAACTGCGGGCAGGTTGAGCAGGCACGTCAGGTACTCGCCGACGTGAAGGATCGTGTCGATTCGGAAGCAGTTGTGGGTCTCGTCACGGCCCTGGAGGTGTCGTTTGGGTTCTTTTCCGGGGATATTGCGACAGCGATCGAGACCGGGCCGATGCTGTGTGGACCGGATGCGTTGCCGTTGGGGGCGTTGTGGGCCGCGGTCGCAACGTCGTCTGCGTTGGCTCTCGCCGGCCGGTTTAGCGACGTTCACCGGATAGCGGATGCCGGTTTGCGGGCGGCTGCGCTCAGCGAATCGGGATCGGATCGGTTCATGATCGGGGTAGCCGAGGCCACGGCGTTGACTTGGGCCGGGGATTTCCCGGCGGCCGAACGGGTTTGGGAACGCTATGCCGCAATGACCGCGGGCGTGCCGGAAGCAATCGCGATGGGGGATGCGATATCAGGACTCGTCCAGCTTGGCCGGGGTGCGCTGGCGGCCGCGTGTGCTGCCTTTCGGGATTCGATCTCGGCGATGTCGCATGGCTTTCCGTCGGGCTGGTTGATGTTGGTGGCGGCGTGGTCCGCGCAGGCCGAAGGTGCACGGGGGGACGGTGCGGCCGCCGCCGCGGCGCTGCGCAGGTCCGAGGACGCCTATGGTCCGCAGACGGCCGTGTTCTTGCCGGAACTCGAGCTGGCCCGGGCCTGGGAGCGGGCGTCGGTCGGCGAGAAGTCGGCCGCGCAGATGCATGCGGTGCGTGCTGCACAGATCGCGCGACAATCCGGGATGTATGCCGTCGAGATGCGCGCGCTGCACACCGCCGTCCGATTGGATGACCGTTCGCAAACCGAGAGGCTGGCAGAGCTGGCCACGACTCTGAACACCGCGTTGGCAGAGGCGATCGCGGAGCATGCTCGCGGCTTGGCCGACCACGACGGCGATGTGCTCGACGCCGCGGCCAAGCGGTTCGCCGATTTGGGCGCGATGGCGTTTGCCGCCGACGCGGCAGCCCAGGCGGCGCGCGAACACGAGCGCACCCGCCAGCGCCGCAAGGAAACAAAGTCCTCGACCCGCGCGCACTGGCTGGCCAGCCAGCACGAAATACGAACACCCGCAGTCCATTCCGTGGCCCAACCGCTGCCGATTACCGACCGTGAACGCGAGATCGCGAACTTGGTCGTGGCTGGTTTGTCCAACCGCCAGATCGCCGAACGGCTTTCTGTCTCGGTGCGGACCGTGGAGGGACACGTTTATCACATATTCGCCAAGCTCGGCATCGAGCGCCGCGAGCAGCTCAACCAGTTAGTGGGCGGCGCTCACTCCGGGATATAACTCGACGTCGGCAACTAACCCGGTTTCACTGGCGTTGAGGTCGTCGGCCTGCGTGTACGAGTCCAACGCACGCCGAAAAGCCTGCAACGGGTGAAACCGGGTCAGATTAACGGCTACCAAAATTTGTTTCGAAGGTTTGACATCTGGCGCAAACCGGGCGGAGCAGGGGTAGCGTCCGCGAAAAGACCTGGCAGTGGAGGTTCGACGGCTGGTGCAAACGGGGAGCGGTTGGCCGATAGTGGCCCGCGATCGCGAGTTGCGCCAGGCGTTGGCGGCACTCGAGGATGACGCGGAGTTCTATGGCGTTGCGCTGGTCGGCGACAGCGGGGTTGGCAAATCGACACTGGCTCGCGCGCTTGCCGACACACTCGAGTCGGGCGGCTCGACGGTGCGGTATGTGCTGGGCACCCAAACCGGGTCCACGGTGCCGTTGGGCGCGTTCTATCGGTCGGTGACGGTTGAGGCAGCACACGAACCCGCTGGGATGCTGGCCGCCGCGCATAGAACCCTTGAGCGCGAACAGAATCTGGTCGTCGTCGTCGACGACGCGCAGTTGCTCGATCCGTTGTCGTCGACGTTGGTGCACCAACTTGGGGCCAGCGGCAGTGCACGATTGATCGTGACGATCCGGTCCGGCGACCCGGTGTCCGATGCGATAACAGCGCTTTTGAAAGAGCGGTTGTTGCTGAGTCTGCGTATTGAGGCATTCACCTGGGAGCAGACCGAGTCGCTCGCCAGCGCCGTGCTCGGCGGCGTCGTTGATACCAGGCTGGTCAACGAGTTGCACGAACGAACCGCGGGCAGCCCGCTGCTGCTGTGCGGTTTGTTGAGCGCGGGTCGGGAAAGTGGTGTGTTGGTGTGCACGGATGCGGGCTGGCAACTCCGAGGTGCGCTGCGTGTCAACCGCCAACTTCACGATCTGCTTGAGTTTCACCTGCAATCCTTTGCGCCGGAGGAATTGGAGGCGGTAGTGATCCTCGCGGTTGCGGAGGTGCTGGACTGGGAGATTCTGCGTGGGCTTTGCGATGCCCACGTGGTGGCACGCTTGGAGCGCCGTGGAGTAATTCAGGTGGTTGCCGACGGGGCAAACGCGGTGGCGCGGTTGTGTCACCCCATTGTGGGTGAGGCGGCAATGCAACGATCCGGGGTAGTGCGCACGCGGCAGCTCACTACCGCACTGGCACAACAACTTCAGAAGCAAATGCAAACACGGGAGGAGCGGTCGGGGTTGCCTGACGTACGCACCCGGATCCAGCTGGCTCAGTTCATGACGCGCAGCGACCTGACGCCAGACCTCGACCTGATCATCGACGCGGCAGCGAGCGCGGTGACAATGTCGGACGTCGCTTGCGGTGAGAAGCTCGCCCGATTCGCGTTCGAGCGCGGCGCTGGCGTGAGGGCGGCGATCGTGCTTGCTGATGCGATCGGTTGGCAGGGCCGGGGCGACGAGGTCGAGTCGGTGCTTAATGACGTCGACCCCGATGGTGCCGATGAGTGGCTGATCGTGCGGTGGGGCTGTCTGCGTGCCGCGAATCTCTTCTTCAGCTGCAGGCGGGTTGAGCCGGCACGGCTGGCACTCGCTGACGTGAGGGCGCGTATTGATTCTGAGGAGCTGCTCCCACACGTCACGGCCATGGAAGCGGCGTTTGCGTTCTTTTCCGGTGACGTCCGAACGGCACTCGACCTCGGGTTACCCGTATGTACGTCCGATGTGCAACGGGTGGTGGGGATGTGGGCGACTACGTGGACGTGTTGGGCGTTGGCCCTCACCGGGCGGTTTGGCGAAGTCCAGCGCGTAGCGGATGCGGGGCGGCCAGCGGTGTTCGATCGACCGGGACCCTACCGGTTCGCCATCGGTTTAGCCGAGGTCGCGGGATTGACCGCCGCCGGGGATTTCCTGGCGGCCGAACGGGTTTGGGAACGCTATGCTCCGACGACCAGGGTGTGGCCTGCTCAAGGCGCCTTCCTGCACGCCATGCTCGGATTGGTGCAGCTTGGCCAGGGTGCGCTGACGTCCGCCTGTTCTGCGTTTCAGGATTCGATCTCGGCGATGTCGGGTGGTTTTCCGCCGGGCTGGTTGATGCTGGTGTCAGCTTGGTCCGCGCAGGCCGAAGGTGCGCGGGGAGACAGTGGGGCTGCCGCCGCGGCGCTGCGTAGGTCGGAGGAGGCCTACGGTCCGCAGGTCGCCGTGTTCTTGCCGGAACTCGAGCTGGCGCGGGCTTGGGAGCGGGCGTCGGTCGGCGAGAAGTCGGCCGCGCAGATGCATGCGGTGCGTGCTGCACAGATCGCGCGACAATCCGGGATGTATGCCGTCGAGATGCGCGCGCTGCATACCGCGGTCCGATTGGATGACTGTTCGCAAACCGAGAGGCTGGCAGAGCTGGCCACGACTCTGAACACTGCGTTGGCGGAGGCGATCGCGGAGCATGCTCGCGGCTTGGCCGACCACGACGGCGATGTGCTCGACGCCGCGGCCAAGCGGTTCGCTGACGTGGGCGCGATGGCGTTTGCCGCCGACGCGGCAGCCCAGGCGGCGCGCGAACACGCGCGCACCCGCCAGCGCGGCAAGGAAACAAAGTCTTCGACCCGCGCGCACGGGTTGGCCAGGCAGGGCGGAATACGAACACCGGCGGTCGATGCAGCGGCCTGGCCGTTGCCCATCACGGCCCGTGAACGTGAGATCGCGAACTTGGTCGTGGCTGGTTTGTCCAACCGCCAGATCGCCGAACGGCTTTCTGTCTCGGTGCGGACCGTGGAGGGACACGTTTATCGCATCTTCGCCAAGCTCGGCATCGACGACCGCGCCCAGCTCAACCACTTAGTACGTCTCGCTTGGCACGAGACTTAGGCAGGGCACCCGGTATTTGTTCCGAGGCCCATCGTGTGACCTTGGTGTTGCTTGTCCAGTGGTCCAGCCCGTCGGCTTCCTCGACGGTTTCGTACCGCAATGCCCGTCACTTAGCGGCGCTAAGCGTTATCACTAACGCGATCGTCGTTATGGCCAGCACTCCCGTCACCCAAACCAGCGTGTTGGTCGCGTGACTCAGCCGGATGGTCGCCATTCGTTTCGGGCGCACGCGGTCCGCCACGATCCGTATATCCATTCGCTTCTGCGCTTCGCTGTCGGCGTATCGCGACGCGGCTGTGTTGTTCAAGTTGTTGGATGTGTTGGTCGCACCCGCACAGCCCGTCCCTGGTTTGGCGGGTCGCTTCGGTTGCGCGGCCGGCTTCAATGCATACGGCGCAGAGTGGGACGATCGAACCGCGATCGAGTGGTCTGCTCATCGTTTGCTCAGACGGCAGATCGCAGGGCAGTATGCGGTCAACGCGGCTTCGCGTGCTGCGGGGCAGAAGTCGCAGTACTGGGCGAAGGTGCCGAATGGTGAGGGTGTTCACGCTGCCACCTCGACTGTTGATCCCGCGCCGAAATTGGCGGTTGCGGTCATCGTTTCAGCAATCCGGCGTGCGGACACGAGTAGCTCACTACTCGCCCACTACTCGACTTGTTCGCGCCACCCGTCGGGCACGGCCCCTAATGCACTAAAACAACCGAGCCGGCCCAGCCTCGCGCCAGGAGAAAACGAAGCAGGTTCGGACTCTCCGGTGCCGGCGAGCCCCCGGCTGTTTACGCGACCACTAGCCTTAGAAACGTGGCTGATCCCGCGACGTACCGCCCCGCGCCCGGGTCCATCCCGGTCGAGCCCGGTGTTTACCGATTCCGGGACCAGCATGGGCGGGTGATCTACGTCGGCAAGGCCAAAAGCCTGCGCAGCCGGCTGACCTCGTACTTCGCCGACGTGGCGAGCCTGCACCCGCGGACTCGGCAGATGGTGACCACCGCCGCCAAGGTCGAGTGGACGGTGGTCAACACCGAGGTCGAGGCGCTGCAGCTGGAATACAACTGGATCAAGGAGTTCGACCCGCGGTTCAACGTTCGCTACCGCGACGACAAGTCCTACCCGGTGCTGGCGGT
>DATJOR010000345.1:0-5157 GCA_035506875.1 Mycobacterium sp. | reverse complement strand
CGGTGATCGCGCGCACCACAACCTGCTGCAGCGCCCGCGTGATGTGCCGGTGCGCACCGCAATTGGAGCCATGGCGATCGCCTTCTACATGGTGCTCACCCTGAGCGCGATGAACGACATCATCGCGTTCAAATTCCACGTCTCGCTCAACGCCACCACCTGGATCGGGCGTATCGGCATGATCGTGTTGCCGCCGTTCGTCTACTTCATCGCCTACCGGTGGGCTATCGGCCTGCAGCGCAGCGACCGGGCGATCCTCGAGCACGGCATCGAAACCGGCATCATCAAACGCCTGCCGCACGGCGCCTACGTCGAACTGCACCAGCCCCTCGGGCCGTTGCCGCTGGAGTACCAGGGCGCCGCGGTACCGACCAAGATGAACGCGCTCGGCTCCGGCGGCTCCCCCGGCTCGGGCAGCTTCCTGGTCGCCGACCCCGCCGCCGAGAACACCGCGCTCTCCGAAGCCCATCACGCCGCCGAACAACGCGCCTTCACCGCACTGCTCGATCGTCAGCGGTAACCAGCCAAACTCCCCCGTCGGGTGTGATCTTGAGCTGCTTTGGCTACAAGAGGTGCATCAGCTGTCAGGTGCACGGCACGACCGAAGGAAATGGGGTCGACCATGAAACCGATATCGCCGACGGATGCGCTGTTCCTCATCGGTGAGTCGCGTGAACATCCGATGCACGTGGGATCGCTGCAGCTCTTCGAGCCGCCCGACGACGCCGGCCCGCATTTCGCTCGCGAGGCCTACCAGGCCATGCTCGGCTGCCAGGAGATACAACCGACCTTCCGTAAGCACCCCGCCTTCTTCGGCGGCGTCACCAACGTCGGGTGGTCTTTCGACAAGCACGTCGAGCTCGACTATCACCTTCGCCGCTCGGCCTTGCCCGAGCCCGGACGCGTCCGCGATCTGTTGGAGCTTGCTTCGCAGTTGCACGGCTATTTGCTCGACCGGCACCGCCCGCTGTGGGAAGCGCACCTTGTCGAAGGTCTACAGGATGGCCGCTATGCGGTCTACACGAAATATCACCACTCCCTGATGGACGGTGTATCGGCGCTGCGGCTGATGCAACGCGCCTTCGCGTCAGATCCCGACGATGACAGGGTGCAAGTCCCGTGGAGTCTTGCCCCGCGCAAAGGTGAGTCTGGCAAAAAGCGGTTATCGCTGTTGGAAAGAGCAAGCGGCGCAGCGGGTTCAGCGTTCGCATTGGCGCCGTCCACGTTGAAGCTCGCGCGAGCAGCGCTGGTCGAACAACAGCTCGTCCTGCCGTTCCGGGCACCGCGCACCATGTTCAATGTTCGGATCGGCGGTGCGCGACGGGTGGCGGCGCAGTCCTGGCCGTTAGAGCGCATCAAGGCGGTCAAAGAAGCCGCCGGCGTGACAGTCAACGACGTGGTGCTCGCCATGTCATCCGGAGCCCTTCGTGCCTATCTCATCGACCAGAACGCGTTGCCTGATGACCCGTTGACCGCGATGGTTCCGGTCAATCTGCGTAAGGACGGCGATGACAGCGGCGGCAACATGGTCGGCACCTTCCTGTGCAATCTCGCGACGAACATCGATGACCCGGGGAAGCGGCTTGAGATCATCAGCACGTCGATTAATGACACCAAAGAGGTGTTCCAACAGCTGCCCGCCGTTGAACAGTTGGCGTTGTCGGCGTTCAACATCGGCGGGCTTTTCTTCGGGCTGATCCCCGGCTACCTGTCCACCGCCTCACCGCCGTTCAACATCGTCATCTCAAACGTCTCTACCGGCAAGTCGGAGCCGATGTACTGGCGCGGTGCGCGCTTAGACGGCAACTATCCGCTGTCGATCGCGCTCGACGGGCAGGCGGTCAACATCACCGTGACCAACAATGCCGACAACCTCGACTTCGGTCTCGTCGGCTGCCGCCGCAGCGTCCCGCACTTGCAGCGGCTGCTTGGCCACTTGGATACGTCGCTGAAGGACCTGGAACGCGCTATCGGCAAGTGAGCGGCCAGAAAAATTTTAAAAAACCAGTACCGCCGGTACGAATACTCAGCCACCTCCGTGGGTAGAGATTCAGTGAACAGTTGTTCCGGTTTCACCACCCCGACCGAACAACCACAGTCGACACGGGAGGAGTTTCAGATGCCAGAAGTCGAACTTCACCACGACGGGCACCCACGATATCGGCGGATGGTGCGATTCGACTGGTCGCAAACGCCGCTGCATTGGGTGCCCGACGATCCCTTCGCAACGCACATGATGAACGTGTTGCACCTGCTCCTCCCGGAGGGCGAGCGGCATTTCATCAAGGCCGTCCTGGAGGCGTCGTCGCTGGTCGACGACCCAGAGCTGGAGGCGGCGATCAAACCGTTCATCCAACAGGAGTCCTGGCACGCGTGGGCGCACCAAGTGGTGCTTGACCATCTCGCCGAGCAGGGCATCGACACCAAGCCGTATACCTCGAGGCTCCGCAAAACGTTGTCGGTGTCGCTGGGTGATCCGCCGAAATTCTTCCCGCCGGCAATGAAGCGCTGGTGGTTGTATCGGCGCTTGGCCGATGTGGCGGCGCTGGAACACTACACCGCGATGTTGGGCCAATGGGTGCTGCAGAACCGGGGTCTGGACTACGCGGGCACCGACCCGATGATGCTGGATCTGCTGCGCTGGCACGGCGCCGAGGAGGTCGAACACCGGTCACTGGTGTTCGACGTCTATCAGCATGTGTGCGGCAACTACCTCATCAGGGCGTTCTCGATGTTGATGACCACGCCGCTGTTCATCGGCTGGTGGATAGCCGGCGCGAAATACCTGATGGCCCACGACCCGACCATCGACCAAAAGTGGCGCTGGCGAGACTGGCTGCGCGCGGCCCGCGAATACAAATTGCCCGGCCCCTGGCAACTACTGGTTACGCAACCCGCCAGATACATGCGGCCCCATCATCATCCGGGTCCGGAGGCGGTCACGGAGATGGCGGTCGAGTACATCAAGATGTCACCGGCTGCGAAGGCCGCTCGCGAGCGGGCGCAGTTGCAGGGGAAGGCTTCCGTCTGATGAAAGTTTCGGTCGACCTTGACACCTGCGATGGCAACGGCGTGTGTATGAGCTTGTGCCACGAGGTTTTCGACGTACGTGAGGACGGACTGCACCTGCTTCAAGAGCAGCCGTCGGCGGAGCTACGCGGACCGTTGAAGGCCGCCGAAGTATCCTGCCCCACCCAGGCGATAGTGGTGGAGGACTGACGCGATGCCCAGAGATCGTCAGCTACAGCAGATCGTCGTCGTGGGTGCCGGCGTGGCGGGAATACGGGCAACGGAGACGCTGCGGCAGAACGGCTACGACGGTGCCCTCACGATCGTCGGCGCCGAACGCCACGCCCCCTACCATCGGCCACCGCTGTCGAAGAAACTGCTCAGCGGCCAGGTACACCGAGCGGGCATCGACATGGCGCCGCAATTCGATACGGATGCGCGGATGCTCAGGGGGGCCGCTGCGGTCGGGCTGGACATGTCCGCGCGGACGATCCACGTCCGCGACGAGGGGCACGACATGTCCTTGGGTTTCGACGGACTCGTTATAGCCAGCGGCGCTCAGCCGCGCGAATGGCCGGGTGGCCCAACCCCGGACGGAGTGCTGCTGCTGAGGACCGTCGAGGACTGCCTCGCCATCCGGGAACGACTCGGCTCGCGTCCTCGGGTAGTGGTAGTCGGAGGCGGGTTCATCGGCGCCGAGGTCGCCGCGACCTGCCGACTGATGGGACTGGACGTGGTGCTCATCGAGAAGGCCGCCAGCCCAATGCTGGCCGCGTTAGGCAAGGAGTTGGCCCCACGCTGGGCCGAACTGCATCGTCAGCATGGCGTGGACCTACGCGTCGGTGTGGGCGTCGACGGATTCGTCGGCAACGGACACGTCGAGGCGGTTCGACTCACCGACGGTTCGCGGGTTCCGGCCGATGTCGTCATCGTCGGCCTCGGTGTTACTCCCGCCACCGACTGGCTGGAAGGCTCGGGTTTGCGGTTGGACGACGGGGTCGTCTGCGACGCCACCGGCGCAGCCGAAGGCTGCGACGATATCGTCGCAGCGGGTGATGTCGCACGCTGGTGGCATCCGCTATATGACCGGCACCTGCGTACCGAACACTGGGACGACGCCGGACATCAGGGTGCGGCTGCGGCTCGCACGCTGCTGGCCGGCCCCGACCGCGCCAAAGCCTTCGATATGGTGCCGTATTTCTGGTCCGATCAGTATGACGTCAAGGTACAAATGATCGGAACTCCAAGCGATTACGATGCGATCGAAATCCTCGAAGGCGACCGTGGTGGATGGGAGTTCGTCGCCGCGTACGGCCGTGCCGGCCGGACCATCGCAGTGCTGGGAACGATTCCAAATCGGGTGCATGCCTACCGTGAAGCGATCAGCAACCGTGCTGAATTTCCGCCGAAGCAACCGGATTGATGATGTCGCACAGGTGATCCCATTCGGTTCGGCGCGGGTGGTGGGTTGTTGTCCCCCTGTCGCTTTCCATCACGTCAGATTTTTATCGCCGGCAGCAGTCTGGTGAGGTTCCAGAGCTGATTGCGCCGAGCCGACAGACACGAGATCGCCAGTGCAACGGCCCAAATGACGACCAACGCGATGATCGCCTGCCACAGCCGGAAATCGATCCCACCGAGTATGAGTTGACGTAATCCGTTGACCCCGTATGTCATCGGGTCGAATCGGTGAAATACCTGGAATGGTTTCGAGGTGGTTTCCACCGGGTACATGCCTCCGGCGCTGACCAACTGCAGCATGAGTAACGCCATGATCAGTACCCGCCCCACCGCCGGACCGACGAGTGCGTTGATCGCCTGTGTCGCCGCAACGAACGCGCAGGAGATCAGGATCATGAAGGCCAGCATCGCGAACGGATGAGCGGCGTGCATCCCGAGGGCGAATCGCACGACGCTGTAAAGGATGATCGCCTGCAACATCCCGATCACCACAGCCGGTAGGTAGCTGGCGAGCACTACGCGGATGGCGATCACCTCTGCGGCGATAGCGCGGTTCTGCAAGGGCCGCAGCACCATCCACAGCACGAGTGCACCGAAGAACAGCGCGAGGGTGAGGAAGAACGGCGCCATGCCGGTGCCGAAGTTGGGCGCGGCGTTCTCATGGGTGGTTTCGAGGTTGACCGGGCC
>DATJOR010000344.1:0-5557 GCA_035506875.1 Mycobacterium sp. | reverse complement strand
GCACCGTTTACGGCCAGCAGTGTGTCGGCCGCTTTGGGCGAGTCCAACGCTCTCGGTCGGCTGTCGGTGCCCGCCAGTTGGCAACAGGCGGCGTCTCCGCAAATGCAAGAGGCCCGGCTGATCAGCGCCGCACGCCCTGTCGGAGCCGCGCCGCAGTCGAATGCAATCCTCAACGGTGTTCCGATGTCGGGCGGCGCCGGTCTTGGCAGCCGCGGCGGCTCGTACACCGTGAAATACGGGGTCAAGCACACCGTGATGCCCCGGCCGCCCGTAGGGGGGTAACAGAATACGGATCCGTGCGGCTGCGGCCAGGCGATGAAGCTGCACTAGCCCTTGCGCCGGCAGCGCTGGGGCACGTGACGCCCTTCGTCGCGCCAAAGGCATTGAATCGCCTCATGATTGACTGCCCAGCCTTCTGCGCGCGCGTTGTGATACGCGGGCCGAAACCCGTGTCGCGGATGGTCCTTGGCGTCGTGGCGCAGCCAGGACATGGCAGAGACGCAGCTGGCGAACTGCTCCCTGACCCCAGCTCCTTGAGCGCGACTCTTTCCAGTTCCGCATCAACCAAAAACCGCTTGCGCGTGGCGTTTTGACGCTCGTAGTCTTTGAGCCGCTTGACGTCATCCCGCCGGACCGAATGGCGGCCTGCCGCGCGCACCGTACCGAAAGTGCTTGTGGCCAAAGCCCGTCGACGATCTTCACCACGACCAGGTCTGGTCATGCGGCAGGCGAGACGGCAATCGATCAGCCGGGCCCACACTGCGTTCCAGTGGCCGGCCGAATCGAAGCATAAACGCAGGTGGAAGGTTTGTCGAACTCGAAATGAACAGCCGATATCGGAGGGTGAATAGTCGCCGTCCGGCAGTGAACAGTTAGGTCGGCAGCGGCTTTATTCGAGCGTGACCATCTAACCTTTCAATCGAACGACCTTGCTCAAGGTCGTAGAGGCGCAACGGTTATTAAGGAGGAAGCCGGATGTCGTTCGTGACCACGCAGCCGGAAGCATTATCGGCAGCGGCCACCAGCCTGCAGGGGATCGGCTCAGGGGTGAGCGCCCAGAATGCAGCTGCGGCGGCCCCTACAACGGGTGTAGTACCAGCTGCCGCCGACGAGGTTTCGGCCCTCACGGCGGCTCAGTTCGTCGCGCACGCTCAGCTGTACCAGGCGGTCAGCGCTCAGGCGGCAGCGATTCATGAGGCATTCGTGAACACGCTGGGCACCAGCGCCGGTTCCTACGCAGCCACCGAGGCCGCCAACGCGGTTGCGGCCGGCTAGGGAGGCTTTGTCCAATGGTGGATTTCGGTGCGTTCCCGCCCGAGTACAACTCGGCACGCATGTACATGGGTCCCGGTGCGTCGTCATTCCAGGTTGCCGCGTCGGCATGGAACGGTCTCGCGGCCGAACTCCAGTCGGCCGCTCAGGGCTACGAGACGACGATCACGCAACTGGCCAGCGACGAATGGAACGGTCCGGCCTCCGCGGCGATGGCAGCTGCGGCACAGCCGTACGTCGCCTGGATGCAAGAGACGTCCGCACAGGCCGCGCAAGCCGCGACGCAAGCCCAGGCCGCCTCCGCGGCATACGAGCAGGCCTTCGCTTCGACGGTGGCACCACCGCTGGTCGCGGCCAACCGTGCTGAGACCGCCGCGGCGGTGCAGGCCAACGTCTTCGGTCAGTACACACCGTTGATCATGCAGCTCGAGGCGCAATACGGCGAGATGTGGGCCCAGGACGCTGCGGCGATGTACACCTACGCAGGTCAGTCGGCGTCGGCCACCCAGGTGACGCCGTTTTCCTCGCCGGCCGCGACAACCAACCCGGCCGGGACCGGCACTCAAGCCTCCGCGGTCGCTGCGGCCACCGGCAACTCAGCCGCTTCGAGCTCCCAGAGCATCTTGTCGCAGCTGACTTCGTCGGTGCCGAGCTCGCTGCAGGGTCTCGCAACGCCGGCGGCCACCACAACGTCCACAACGACGCCGTTTCAAAGCCTGTTCAGCTTAATATTCGGGACGACGGTTCTGCCCACCAACCTGGCGGCGATGGTAACCGACTACTCGCCATACGCGAGCCTTTTCTATAACACTGAAGGTCTGCCGTACTTCAGCGTCGGTATGGGCAACTTCGGCATTCAGATGGCGAAGAGCGCGGGAATGCTGGGGGGAGCTGCGCCAGCCGCTGCTGCCCCCGCACTTCACGGCCTGGGTGGCCTGGGAGCCGGGCTGGGCGGTGGTGCCGCTAATGCTATTGGCGGGGCCGCGCATTCAGTGTCCGCCGTTTCGGGCGAAGCGGGTTCGATCGGCAAACTGGCGGTGCCGGCGTCGTGGGCCGGTGCAACTCCAGCGGCGGCTCCGCAGGGCGTGCAGCTGGTCAGCAGCGTCAGCGCCGCCCCGGAGGCCGCCGGTGGCGGTGGCGGCGGGAACCTGGTCGGCGGTATGCCGCTGGCCGGTGCAGGGCGCGGTGGAATCGGTGCCTTCGGCCCACGCTATGGGTTCAAACCCACGGTTATGCCCCGCCCACCATCAGCGGGCTAACAGCCGATTAGCTCCACCCCCTCTGGGGTGTCACGTCGCGGCGTGGCACCCCAGAGGTGTCGTGCGCGCCTCGGCACAAGGCGCGCATCCTCGACGCGAGGTAAATCGCGGATGCCGCAATTATGGCTTGAATATGAACAGTTGGCGCATATCTGTAACCATTTGAGAGCAGTAGCGTAGGTTTCCGGTTGGTGAACAATCGGGGGCCCGGCAGGAGGTGCGCCGTGACGAAACACGCTGAAGCATCCGGTTCGCTCGCGTTGGCACGGCGACCCCGAGGCGCCGCTCGCACGCTCCCCCGGGCCGTTATCGGTTCGCCGGCGTTGCGTGCAGCTAGCGTTTTGCGCCGCCCACCTCAGCCTGCCGAGATAGCTCAGGCGCGAGTGTTCGAGCGGCTTCTACAGGCCGAGTGCGCCGAACTACAAGAGCTTGCGCATCGCGCGGCCGGAGACAAGTATCCGCCACCCGGGCCTGACGATTCCCGGCCGTTTGGAGGGCTGACGCAGATACGCGCTCGCATCGACGAAGTCCATGGTCTGCTGCGGGCATTGCAAGGGCGGTTCCCGCACTCCGTGCCAAACGGTGACCGTTAGCCGGCGTGAAATAGCCTGGCTTCCAATCAATCCTCGTCCAGGATCAGCGCCATCTCCGGGCAGGACGCCACCCCGTCGCGAGTTACCTGCGCGTCCTCCGGCGCAACCTCGTGTTCTTCGAGGATGGAGTAGCCAGACTCATCGATCGGGAAAATCTTGGGGTCAACCGCATAGCACTGGGCGTGACCAACGCACCTCGACTGCTCGACACGAACCTTCACAATGCCGATTCTAAAAGACATGTCGAACATCGTCGCTCAATCCGGCACACGCTAGCGCGGCCACGACGCTACCGAAGCACGACGGGCCGCATACCATGTCTACTGTTGCCCACCCCCCACGGCGCCGGCGAAAACGAAAGACCCTCAACGAAAGATCAGGTAGATGAGCACCATTGATGAAAGCCTGTACGGCAGCGGCTTTCACCTTCCGCGGCTTGAATACACCAGCCTGCCGATGGCCGCTGATCGTGCCGCCGGGTGGAAGGTTTTGCGCGACGCCGGACCGGTGGTGTTCATGAACGGCTACTACTACCTCACCCGCCGTGAGGACGTGCTGGCAGCGTTGCGCAGCCCCAACGTCTTTTCCGCTCGGTTGGCGCTTCAACCACCGGGAAGCCCAATCCCGGTGATCCCATTGGGGTTCGACCCGCCCGAGCACACTCGGTACCGCAAAGTCCTGCAGCCGTTTTTCAGCCCGCACGGGTTGAGTAAGTCGCGACCGGTGCTGGTTCGCCACGCCGCCGACATGATCGACGCCATCGCCAGCCGCGGCGAATGCGAGGTGATGAAAGACCTGGCGAGGACGTATCCCTTCCAGGTGTTCCTGGACCTCTACGGTCTGCCGTTGGAGGACCGGGACCGCGTCATCGCCTGGAAAAACGCCGTGATCTCAGACAACGCGTACGCCACTGAGGCAGACGTCGCCCCGGCGGCGATGAGCCTTTACCAATACCTGATGGACGCAATCCAGTCCCGCCGGGAAAACCCGGGCTCGGACATGTTGTCTACCGTGATGAACAGTGAGGGCAACTTCACGGATCTCGAACTGCTGGGCATGAGCCATCTGCTGATCCTGGCGGGTCTGGACACCGTGACCGCGGCGATCGGCTTTTCCCTGCTGGAGTTGGCGCGCAGACCGGCGTTACGCGCACAGCTCCGCGGCAACCCAAGGCAGATCAGGGTCTTCATCGAAGAGATCGTGCGCTTAGAGCCGTCAGCGCCGGTGGCGCCCCGAGTACTTACCGAGACCGTCGTAGTCGGTGGCATGACGTTGCCCAAAGGCTCGTCGGTGTTCTTATGCATGGCCTTGATCAACCGGGACGGCAGCGATACGACCTCCACCGACGAACTCACCATGGACGGTAAGGTGCATCGGCACTGGGGATTTGGCGGCGGACCGCACCGCTGCCTGGGTTCTCATCTGGCGCGCATGGAGCTGACCGTGATCGTCGACGAGTGGCTTAAGAGAATCCCTGAATTTGAACTGGCGCCTGACTACCAGCCCGAAATCAAGTTCCCCAGTAAGACTTTCGCGCTCAAGCAGTTGCCGTTGCGTTTCGGCTGAGCCACGGCACGCGGCCGCGCGCGGTTGGAAAGCCCACCAGGATAGGTCGTCTGCTGTTGCCGATCGACGTCGACGCGGTACGACCCCTTGAGCGCTTCTCCATGACCGGGAAGTCGTGAGCGTTGGGAGGCCGCTCGCGCATGCAGCAGGACTCCGGATGGCCGCCAATGACGCACAGCGACGCCGCCGCCGTACCCCCGTCCGAGGACCCAGAGCCACCTGTTGCGTGCTCGGCGGGTCCCGAACAGAACCCCTGCTGACGCGGGGTAGCCCGGGACGTGCGGGTGTTATCCGCGGCTAGATTTTTATGTCGCTAGCGTCCGGCTCTTCGCATGGTCGTGACCCACCACTGCGCCGCCACCAGCACTGACGCCGACGCCTGGCTGAGTCCATCGAATTCGCGCAGGTCACAGGCATCTTCGTAGGCCTGACCAGGCTCCTCCGGGAGCAACTCGTTACTCAGCTGTTACCGCAGATGAACAGTTGTTGCCGACGGGTGAACAGTTGCAAACGGGCGGCTCTACCAGCGGCGGAGAAGGGGGCGCACGTCTATTCTCATCAGGGGCGTCTAGCAAAGACCGAGGAGGGAAGCTAAATGTCGTTTGTAACTACACAGCCGGAGGCGTTGTCGGCGGCGGCCACCAGCTTGCAGGGGATCGGCTCAGGAGTGAACTCGCAGAATGCCGCTGCGGCGGCCCCGACGACCGGCGTAGTGCCGGCCGCAGCTGACGAGGTTTCTGCACTGACGGCGGCCCAGTTCGTCGCGCATGCGCAGTTGTATCAGGCGGTGAGCGCCCAGGCCGCCGCAATTCACGAGGCGTTCGTGAACACGCTGGGCACCAGCGCCGGTTCGTACGCGGCCACCGA
>DATJOR010000343.1:0-3211 GCA_035506875.1 Mycobacterium sp. | reverse complement strand
ATCGACGTTCTGCCGGCGGCGGCCTTCTCCCCCGGCGGGGGATTGTGGTGGTCGTGAGGGCCACCAGAATCCGTCGAAGACTCACCTTTTGGTCGAGTCGCGACCGCCTGACTAGGCGACGATCGCCGAACCCCTGGCGGGGGACTTTTCGGTGCGGTCAAGATGCTCGCAGGGTTCGGTAGATCGCCGGCGTTAGATTGGCGCTGGCGCGTATCTCGATCTGGCCCGGGCGCGTGCGTTGCTCATATGCGGTGATCACCAGGCCGACACCGCCTGCGGCAGGTGCCAACACTCCCTGCATATGCAGAAACCAAGCCGCATGTCCGACGGCCTGGCACGCCGCCCAGTCATCTCCGAAGATATCGTCGATCTCGAGCCCGACAGCGTCCTGAGCTGCGGGTGTCCGAAGGTCTAGGACAGCCAAGTCCGCCACGCCGATAGTGTGTAGTCGATACGCCGCTTCGAGCATCTTCTCTGCTGTGGTCGATGCCGCGTCGGCGGCACGCTCGACTTCGACCATGCACGCCCGCGCGGAATCAGCCAGGTAGATGGCCGGGAACAGCAGAGGCGGATTCCATCTGCCTCCGAATCTGCGTGCTCCCTCACCCGATAGAGGGTCTCTATGAGCGGCTGTGTAACGGAAGCATTCTCCGGACCAGGCCGTCGTACCGCGAGCGTCGACGCGCTGAACAAGCCCCTCGTCGAGGGCTTGGCTCACACGAATACCCCTTCAGCCATGGCGTCTATGAGGGCTAAGACACGCTGATATTCACCGTCCCGCACAAGGTCGGCTGGCTTACGGTGCTTCAGCAGTCGATTCGGCGCGAACATCCACACATTCGCTTGGTCGCGCGGAAGTACTTCGGCGAGCGCATCGGCAACGTAGGCCAGCTCGATCAGGCGCTGCTTGTTGAGCCGTTGCGGGACCACCTGACCCGCAGTCCACCGCGCTACGGAGCGCGGCGACGCATCGACGATCCCCCCGACCTCTTCATATGTCAGCCCCAGACGCTCGATGGCGCCGGAGACCGTCGCGGCGAGCGCATTCACAGCCATGAGCCTGTCTTCCTTTTGTCATCCATTATGTCATGTAGTATGACATGGAACTAGCCCTCAACGCGAGAGGAACCGCAACGACGATGGGCATACAGTTTCGTCTCGGACCAGGCGACCACAAGCCGGTCGAAGACTTCCTTTCGCGCGAACACGCGGGTTCTACGGCGATCACCCTCGACACCAAAGCGGCCCGACATCAGCGCGATGCCGCGGCCGCGGCGACAGATGGCGGCCTCCATGTCTACTGGGAGACGGGTTCAGAACGGCTCACGGTCGCCGGCCACGGACTCGACAAGTACCCGCTGTGGACCGGAGAGCCGTACAGCACCGATGCGCTGTCCACCGATGCACGGGCGCGCCAGCGCCTCGTCGAGAAGACCCTCGCCTCTCATCCTTCTGTCGTCACGCATATCACCGCCCCGCCCTTTTACGTGACCGACGACCGGACTGCCCACCTCAATATCGACCTCGCCGAACGCACCCGGCTGTCGAGCACGAAGGCCACCCGCGCCGTCGTCACGATACCGACAACGATGCTTGGTCATCTCTCGATGAATCTGCCCGCTGAATATGCCGGTGCCGGTATCCACGCCCTCGAGGTCCGCCTCTCCCCCTTTGGCGGCGACGATGAAGGTATCCGGAAGATCCGCAAGGCATTCAGCTTCCTTGACGAGTTTCGTGAGCGCGGTATCAACGTCACTCTCGGCCAGTCTGGGAACATCGGCCAAGCCGCACTGGCCCTAGGCCACGCAGATGCCTACTCCGTCGGTGTGGGCCTGCTCGAGAAGGTCAACCATGCACAGACAATTGCCCGCTACCGGCGGGAACCCGACCCGGAGAAGGCCCAAAGCGGGGGCGCCACAGCCGGCATCTACCTACCACGGCTGGGGGCCACCGTTCCCGCCAAAGCGGCGCGAGAACTTCTGAGTAACACCGACATTCGGACTCGTATCGGATGCCGTATCGGGTCATGCCGCAATAGCGTGACCGGACCCCTGGACGACCGCCGAGTCCACTACCTTCACGCACGCGCCCACGAAGTCGCAGCGATGCTCGCCAGACCTGCGCCGTGGCGCGGCGCGATGGAAGTCGACCGCCTCACCGAAGCTATCCAACTCCGCGAGCGGGTCAACCAGCACTATCTCACCGATTCCGTCCACGAGCTAAAGACCCGAACACTGCGCAGCCTCATCGATGAGATCCGCCAGCAACAACAGAAAGCCTCCTAAAAGCGTATCCAGGCCAAATCACGGCATCCCGCTGATGGGCCCGAACCGCACGCTTGGGATCACCGATTCATCACAAAGACCTGAGGGTCTTTACTGGTATCAAGTGGTGCCGGCCTTCGTTATTTCGCCGACAGGGCAGTGGAGCGTCACTTATCGCCCCCCGACGATCATGGCGAGCGTCTTTGTTTCGGGAGCACAATCGCTTTGCGCGGGTTTGCGCTTAATCTTTCCGCCATGCGAGGCGACGAGGTGCAGAAAACGCCATTCGTGATCGTGGGCACTGATGTCGGGGTGTCGGTGCCTAGTCTCTGTCACGGATCGCTGCACGCTGGGCAGCATCGACGTGTATTCCCCGTGAATAGGCGGATGCCTAGAATGACATGGACTGCAGTGAGGGCCCAGCAGCAGCAAACGGTGGACAGGACATCCGGTGGGGTCTTCAACCGGCCTTTCTGACGTCGGTAGCCAGCCGTTGGTGACGCCGCCGATTCGGGGGCGGGCTGACGAGCTGAAGCTGATCGGCGCGCTGGTGGCGGCGGTGGTGCAGGGGCGCGGCGGGGTGCTGGTCATCGAGGGCCCGCCGGGCATCGGCAAGAGTCGGTTGCTGACCGAGGTGGTAGCGCTGGCCAACAAGTCCGGGGTGCGCACCCTGTTCGGTGAGGCATTCGAGTATCAGCAGATGGTGCCGTTTTTCTCGCTGTTCATGGCCACCCTGCGCGCCGATCCCCCGGTCGGCGATGTTGAGGCGCTGCGCGAGCTGGGCGGCTCGACCGATCTGCGCTACTGGGTGGTGCACGATCTCGCGGACGCGATCAATACCGCGGCCGCGGAAACCCCGCTGACGATTGTGTTGGAGGACATCCACTGGGCCGACAACGGCACGCTGGCGGCGCTGCGGTCGCTGGCCACCGTGCGGCCGGATGTGG